>NZ_JBTSRB010000047.1:0-23812 GCF_054637675.1 Metallibacterium sp. | reverse complement strand
GGAGTGACGAGCTGTGGGAGCGCGGGGAGTGACGAGCTGTGGGAGCGCGGGAGTGACGAGCTGTGGGAGCGCGGGAGTGACGAGCTGTGGGAGCGCAGGAATATCAGACACAGTGCGCAACATGCGACCGCGCAAGGGCTACCCGCACCGGGCGCTGCGCGTCACCGTTCAGTCCGTCACGGCCTCGATGCGATCCACACCGCGCAGACCGCGCGGCAGTAGACCGCCGCGGCTGGCGCGCGCGCCACCATAGGCGACCAGATCGGACCACTTCAGGCCCAGCTTGCGTTGCCCGGCGTACAGCGTGACCGCGCCGCCCTCGGCCACCACCGCGATGCCGACCACGGTCTCGCCCTCGGCGCCGCGCTTGGCTTTGGGAATCTCCACCAGCTTGAGGCCCTTGCCGCGCTCCAGCTCGGGCAATTCGGTCACCGAGAACATCAGCAGATGCCCGGCGCTGGTCACCACGACGAGGCGGTCGCGCGCGCTGTCCTGCACTGGCGCCGGTGCCAATACGCGCGCGCCGTCATCGATGTTCAACACCTGCTTGCCAGCCTTGTTGCGGCCGCTGAGCGCCTCCAGCGTGGCGACGAAGCCGTAGCCGGCCGAGCTGGCCAGCACCACGCGCTGCTGCGCATCGCCCAGCACCAGCGCCTGCACTTGCGCGCCGGCCGGCAGGCTGAAGCGCCCGGTCAGTGGCTCGCCGTTGCCGCGCGCCGAGGGCAGGGTGTGCGCGGGCGTGGCGTAGCTGCGTCCGCTGCTGTCGAGGAAGATCGCCTGCTGCGTGCTGCGTCCGCGCGCGGCGGCCAGGTACGCGTCGCCCTCGCGGTAGCCCAGCGCGACGGCGTCCACGTCGTGACCCTTGGCCGCGCGCACCCAGCCTTTTGCGCTGAGCACCACGGTCACCGGTTCGGCGGCGATCAGCGCGCTCTGGTCCAGCGCTTGCGCGGCCTGGCGCTCGATCAGCGGGCTGCGCCGCGCGTCGCCGTAATGTTCGGCATCGCTGCGCAGCTCGTCGCGGATCAGCCCGCGCAGCTTGGCCGGCGATTTCAGCAGCACGTTGATGCGCGCGCGCTCCTGCTCGAGCTGGTCGCGCTCGGCGTCGAGCTTCATCTCCTCCAGCCGCGCCAGTTGGCGCAGGCGCGTTTCCAGGATGTAGTCGGCCTGCACCTCGCTGAGCGCGAAGCGCTGCATGAGCACCGGCTTGGGCTCGTCCTCGCTGCGTACGATGCGGATCACCTCGTCCACATTCAGGAACACCGCGCGCAGGGCCTCGAGCAGGTGCAGGCGGCGCTCGATCTTGTCCAGGCGATGGCTCAGGCGACGCGTGACGGTATCGATGCGGAAGCGCAACCACTCGCCGAGGATGGCGCGCAGATCTTTCACTTGCGGCTTGCCGTCCAGACCGATCACGTTGAGGTTGATGCGGAAGCTCTTTTCCAGATCGGTGGTGGCGAACAGGTGCTGCATCAGTTCGTCGGCATCGATGCGACTGGAGCGCGGCACCAGCACCAGACGGATGGGTTTTTCGTGGTCGGATTCGTCGCGCAGATCCTCCAGCAGCGGCAGCTTCTTGGCGCGCATCTGCGCGGCGATCTGCTCGAGGATCTTGGCCGGGGACACCTGATAGGGCAGCGCGGTGATGACGATGTTGGCGTCCTCGCGCGTGTACACCGCGCGGCTGCGCACCGAGCCGTTGCCGCTGGCGTACAGCGCGCGCAGCTCGTGGCGCGGGGTGATGATCTCGGCGGCGGTGGGAAAATCCGGGCCGCGCACGTGCTCGCACAAGTCGTCCAGCGTGGCGTGCGGATCTTCGAGCAGGCGGATGCAGGCGCTGACCACCTCGCGCAGATTGTGCGGCGGGATGTCGGTGGCCATGCCCACGGCGATGCCGGTGGCGCCGTTCAACAGGATGTGCGGCACACGCGCCGGCAGCCATGACGGCTCCTGCAGGGTGCCGTCGAAATTGGGCGTCCATTCCACCGTGCCCTGGCCGAGTTCGCCCAGCAGCAACTCGGCGATGGGTGTCAGTCGTGACTCGGTGTAGCGCATCGCGGCGAAGCTTTTCGGATCGTCCGGCGAGCCGAAGTTGCCCTGGCCGTCGATCAGCGGATAGCGGTACGAAAACGGCTGCGCCATCAGCACCATGGCCTCGTAGCAGGCACTGTCGCCGTGCGGGTGGAACTTGCCGATCACATCGCCCACGGTGCGCGCGGATTTTTTCGGCTTGGAGCCGGCGTCCAGACCCAGCTCGCTCATCGCGTAGATGATGCGCCGCTGCACCGGCTTGAGACCGTCGCCGATGAACGGCAGGGCGCGGTCCAGCACCACGTACATCGAGTAATCGAGATAGGAGCGCTCGGCGAAGTCCTTGAGCGGGATCTGTTCGAAATTGGGCTGCGTGTTCATGCCGGCAACTGCGAGGCCCGACGCGGGCGAGACCGGCATTATAGGGAGCGCTTGCAGCGCGCCGCGCCGCGGCGTGGACGGTGTCCGCACCGGCGCGGGTTAAACTGCGCGACGATGAGCGACCGCTTCGAACTCGTGGCCCCATACCAGCCCGCCGGCGATCAGCCCGATGCCATCCGTCGCCTGGCGGCCGGCTTCGAGGCCGGGCTGGCGCATCAAACGTTGCTTGGCGTCACCGGTTCGGGCAAGACCTACACCATCGCCAGTGTCGTGGCGCTGGTGCAAAAGCCTACCCTGGTGATCGCGCACAACAAGACTTTGGCGGCGCAGCTCTACGGCGAGTTCAAGGCGTTCTTTCCGCGCAACGCGGTCGAGTATTTCGTCAGTTACTACGACTACTACCAGCCCGAGGCCTACGTGCCGTCCTCGGACACGTACATCGAAAAGGACGCCAGCCGCAACGAGCACATCGAGCAGATGCGTCTGTCCGCGACCAAGGCGCTGCTGCAGCGCAAGGACGCGCTGATCGTGGCCACGGTGTCCTCGATCTATGGCCTTGGCGATCCCAACGAATACTTTCGCATGGTGCTGCACCTGGTGCGCGGTGACCGCATCGACCAGCGCGAGCTGATCCGGCGCCTGACCGAGATGCAGTACACGCGCAACGAGATGGACTTGCGCCGCGGCAGCTATCGCGTGCGCGGCGAGGTGGTGGACGTGTTTCCCGCCGAGAACGACGCGCACGCGCTGCGCATCGAGCTGTTCGACGGCGAGATCGAAAACCTCGCGGAGTTCGATCCGCTCACCGGCGAAACGCTGCGCCGCCTGCCGCGCTGCACGGTGTTTCCCGGCTCGCACTACGTCAGCACGCGGCGCACCGTGCTGCAGGCCATCGACACCATCAAGGAAGAATTGCGCGAACGCCTGGAGCAGCTTTATGCCGCGGGACGGCTGGTCGAGGCGCAACGCCTGCAGCAGCGCACCCAGTACGACCTGGAGATGCTGGCCGAGGTCGGCTATTGCCAGGGCGTGGAAAATTACTCGCGCCACCTCACCGGGCACATGCCCGGCGAGCCGCCGCCGTGCCTGTACGACTACCTGCCCGCCGATGCGTTGCTGGTGGTGGACGAATCGCACGTCACCATCCCGCAGCTTGGGGCGATGTACAAGGGCGACCGCTCGCGCAAGGAAACCCTGGTCGAGTTCGGTTTTCGTCTGCCCTCGGCGCTGGACAACCGGCCGCTCAAGTTCGCGGAATGGGAGCGGCGCGCGCCGCGCACCATTTTCGTTTCAGCCACGCCCGCCCGCTACGAGCTGGAGCACTCGCGCGGTGAAGTCGTCGAGCTGGTGGTGCGTCCCACCGGGCTGGTCGATCCCGAGATCGAGGTGCGCCCGGCACGCACCCAGATCGATGATCTGCTCGGTGAGATCCACGCGCGCGTGGCGCTGGGCGATCGCGTGCTGGTGACCACGCTGACCAAGCGCATGGCCGAGAACCTCACCGAATTTCTCGACGAGCACGGCGTGCGCGTGCGCTATCTGCACGCCGACGTGGAAACCGTGGAGCGTGTGGAGATCATCCGCGACCTGCGCCTCGGCGCCTTCGATGTGCTGGTCGGCATCAATCTGTTGCGCGAAGGCCTGGACATGCCCGAGGTATCGCTGGTGGCGGTGCTGGATGCCGACAAGGAGGGCTTTCTGCGCTCCACCACCTCGCTGGTCCAGACCGTTGGCCGCGCCGCGCGCAACCTGCGCGGCACCGCGATCCTTTACGGCGACCGCATCACCGCATCGATGCAGGCGGCGATCGACGAAACCGCGCGTCGCCGCCACAAGCAGGCCGAGTACAACGCGGCGCACGGCATCACCCCGCGCAGCGTGCACAGCGCGGTGCGCGACATCATGGAGGGCGCGCGCGACGCGGCGCCGATGCCGGGCCGGCGTGGGCGCACGCGCGGCGGCGAGGCGCAGGCCGCGCAGCAGTTGCACGCCGTGCGCGAGGCGCTGCCGCCGGCGCGGATCGACAGCGAGATCAAGCGGCTGGAGGCCGCCATGCTGCTGCACGCCGAGAATCTGGAGTTCGAGGAAGCCGCGCAATTGCGCGACGCGATCGCGCGTCTGCGTCAGGCGCAGCCGGCGGTGTAGTGCATCAGTCTTGCGTTGTGGCGGGACGCAGGCGTTGCAATGGCAGATCGTGCAGCGCCCAATCCCATGGAAATCGCGGTCCCGGATCGCGCTTGCGCCACACGCTGATGCGCGCGTCGTCGCTGGCCGGCACGCGTTCGTGATCCAGATCCTCGTGGCCGGCGATGCCATGCAGGCTGGGCAACGCGGCGCGCAGTGCGCTCAGCAGCTCGCGCAGCGCGTCGATCTGCGCTTCGGAGTAAGCCTCGGTCATGTCCTGGTGGCGGCTGTCCAGCCAGTGCGGCCAGCGTCCGCGGTTGACCAGCTCGATGCCGATGGAGCGCTCGTTGTAACCGCGCGTGTGGTGTGCCACGCGATCCTCGGACACGAAGCGATAACTGCGCCCGTCGCGGTCGATGTAGTAGTGACCGCTGTTACCGCCGCCGCCCGGATACAGCACGCGCTCGCCGTATTCGCGCGCGCTGGCCAGGTCGGGCAGTTCGGTACAGTGCAGCACGATCAGGTCGATGGCCGCCAGCGCGCGCGGCGCCAGCGTTTCGACATAGGGCAGGGGCCAGTGGATCACGGCGCTCATGGCGCCTAGTGTGGCATGCGCGGAGGCGGGCGCATGGCCTGATAACATTCGCGCATGTCGATCAAAACAAGCGTTGGCGCGGCGCATGGGGCGCGTGCATCACTGTCTGTACATGGAGTTGTGCGTTGAGCGCGTCGCGCGGCTGCGTGGTGCTCTCGCACGGCCTGGAAAGCGGACCGCAGGCCACCAAGGTCGGCGCGCTGGCCGCGGTAGCCGAGGCGCTGGGCTGGCGCACGCTGCGCCCGGATTACCGCGATCTGGATGCGCAAGGCCTTGCCGCGGCGACGTCGCCGCGACTGGCACGCCTGCGCGCGGCGATTCCCGCGCACGAGTCTTGCGTGCTGGTCGGCTCCAGCTTCGGCGCTTTCATTTCCGGGTTGGTGTCCCGCGAGCTGCTCGTGCGCGGATTGTTTCTGCTGGCCACGCCGCCGCTGATTCCCGGCCATGCGCAGGCCTTCGCCATGCGCGAGGGTGTTCCGGTCTGCCTGGTGCACGGTTGGCGGGATACCCTGTGCCCGGTCGAGGCGATATTCAATGTCGCGCGCACCTATCGTGCCGAACTGCTGCTACTGGACGATGATCACCGCTTGGGCGCACATGTAGATGCCATTGCCGCGCACTTCGCACGATTTCTGGCGCGCATCGCCGCATGAGCACGCTGTTCATCACTTGCGCCAAGGGGCTGGAAGAACTGCTGCGCGATGAGCTGACCCAGTTGGGGCTGGTGGATGCGCGCGCCACGGTGGCCGGTGTGTACGCCGGCGGCGGGTTGGAGGCGGCTTATCGCGTGTGCCTATACTCGCGTCTGGCCAGCCGCGTGCTGCTGCCGCTGGCGCAGTTCGCGGCTGGCGCTGCGCGTGACCTGCACGCCGGCGTGCAGGGCATCGACTGGTCCACGCTGCTGGCGCCCGATGGCAGCCTCACGGTCGATGCCAATCTCAGCCAGAGCGCGCTGACGCACAGCCAGTTCGCCGCGCAAACGGTCAAGGATGCCATCGTCGATCAGTTCCGCGACGCCTGTGGCGTGCGCCCCAGCGTGGATCGCGAGCAGCCCGACGTGCGCGTGAATCTGCACGTGCGCCGCGATCAGGCCGCGCTGTCGCTGGATCTGTCCGGTGCGCCGCTGCATCAACGCGGCTGGCGGTTGCAGCAAGGTGCCGCGCCGCTCAAGGAGAACGTCGCCGCGGCCATGCTGTTGCGCGCGCGCTGGCCCGAAACGTATGCCGCCGGTGGCGTGCTGTTCGATCCGATGTGTGGCGCGGGCACCTTGTTGATCGAGGCCGCGCTGATGTCCGCCGGCGTCGCCCCCGGGCTGACGCGCGTCGCCTTCGGCTTCGAGCGCTGGCGCGGTCACGATGCCGCGTTGTGGCAGCGCTTGCGCGCCGAGGCCGAGCAGTCCGCGCGCGCCGGACTGGCCGCGCTGCGTCCGCTGTTTCATGGCCGCGACCGCGATCCGGCCGCGCTGGCCGCCGCGCGCGGCAATGCGCAGCGTGCCGGCGTGAGCGGCTTCATCCAGCTTGAGCGCGGCGATGTCGCGCACATGGCGGCGCCGGTTGCGGAAAGCACCGGATTGCTGATCAGCAATCCGCCCTACGGCGAGCGCCTGGGCGAGATGCCCGAGGTGCTGGCGCTGTACCGCACGCTGGGCGAGCGCCTGCGCGCTGAATTCGGCGGTTGGCGCGCGGCGCTGCTGTTCGGTGAACAGGGTGATGGCCACATGATCGGTCTCAAGCCCGAACGCAGCCAGCGCCTGTACAACGGCGCGCTGGCCTGCAACTTGCTGCAGTTCAGCGTGCACGCCGAGCGCGTGCAGCGCGCACCAGCGCCGCTAGCGGAGCAGGTGCTGATGCTGGTCAACCGTTTGCGCAAGCGCGAGCAGCACTTGCGCAAGCGCCTGCAGCGCGAGGGCATCGATTGTTATCGCATCTACGACGCCGATCTGCCCGAGTACGCGGCCGCGATCGATGTTTATCTCGCGCGCGAAGTGGACGGCGAGGCCGCCGCCGCGCCCGATACCGTGCCGCAACGCTGGCTGCACGTGCAGGCATATCAGGCGCCGGCCGCGATCGAGCCTGGTCTGGCCGCGCGTCGCCTGCAGGATTTGCTGCGCGCCGCTGCGCATCAGCTTGAAGTGCCGCGCGCGCGCATCGCCCTGAAAACCCGCGCGCGCGGCCACGGCGGCGCGCGCTATGGACGCTTGGATGCGCGCGCGCACTGGCTGGAGGTGCGGGAGGGTGGGCTGCATTTCCGCATCAATCTGTTCGATTACCTCGACACGGGTCTGTTTCTCGATCACCGCAACGTGCGTGCGCGGTTGCGCGCATTGGCCGCCGGGCAGCAGGTGCTCAATCTGTTTGCCTACACCGGCACCGGCAGCGTGTATGCGGCAGCAGGCGGCGCGCTGGGCACGACCAGCGTGGATTTGTCCGCGACCTATCTCGAATGGGCAACATGGAATCTGCTGCGCAATGGTTTTCGCGGCGCGGCGCATCGTCTGGTGCAGGCCGATGCGCGCATGTTTCTTGCCGCCGATACGCGGCGCTATGGATTGATTTATGTCGATACCCCGACGTTTTCCAACTCCAAGCGCGCCGATGATTTCGACGTGCAGCGCGATCATGTGGACTTGCTGCGCGCCTGCGCGGCGCATCTGACGCCGGGTGGGGTGATCGTGTTCTCCAACAATTTCCGGCGCTTCCGGCTGGATGCTGATGCGCTTGCGGCGGCCGGGCTGGGCATCGAGGACTGGAGCCAGCCCAGCGTGCCTTTCGATTTCACCCGGCGCAGCAATATCCACGGCTGCTGGCTGCTGCGCGCGCGCTGAGCTGCGGTGCACTACGGCAAAGCCGGTTCAGTGATGGCTCAGAGCCGGCGTCAGAGGATGCACGCACACGGGAGAACGCCATGAACGCATCCTCAAACAAAACGCGTCGTCTGGGTCTGATGCTGGTTGCGGCACTGACGCTACTGGCTGCACCACTGGCCATGGCGGATGGTCTGGGTTTCAGCCTCGGCCTGTTCGGACCCGGCTATGGCCTCGGCTATTCGGGTTGTGGCGATTGCCGCGACGGCGGATTCGTCAGCGGCTACATGAACTCTGGCTGGGGCTGGGGTGATCGTGGCTATGGCGATGACGACGGTGGTGACTATTATCCCGCGCCGGTTTACTACCAACCGGCACCGGCCTACTACGGCTACGAGCGCGTTTATCGGCGGCCGGTGGTCGAGCGCGTTTACACCAGGCGTTACTACTCCTCGGATGACGGCTGGCGCGGTCGTTGGCGCGAGGGCGACCGCGGCTACTGGCGTAACCATGATGGGCGTGGTTATCGCGGTGACCAGCGCGGCGATCACGGCTACTGGCATGACCGGGGTCGGCGCGATGAAGGACGCGGCCAGCGCGGTGGCGATGGGCGCCGCGGCGGTGATCACGGTTACTGGCGCGATCGCAATGGCGGTGGCGGCCGCGGTTGATGCGGGCACGGCGTTGATACGCTGACTCAGCGCACGCCGCAGCGCGCCACTGGCGCAAAGCTGCGGCGATGCTCGCGGCAGGGGCCGAGTTGACGCAGGGCGGCGAGGTGCGCGGGCACGGGATAGCCCTTGTGCGCGGCGAAGCCATAACCGGGAAATTCGGTATCCAGCGCCAGCATGCGCCGATCGCGGCTGACCTTGGCCAGGATCGAGGCCGCGCTGATCGCCGGTTCCAGCGCATCGCCGCGCACCATGGCGCGTGCCGGGCAGGGCAGCGCGGTGGGCAGACGATTGCCATCGATCAGCGCAAGTTCGGGCAGCGGCAGCAGACCGCGCAACGCGCGCGCCATGCCCGTCAGCGTGGCCTGCAGGATGTTGATGCGATCGATCTCCGCGGCCTCGACGCTCTCGATGCAATACGCCAGCGCGCGTTCGCGGATGATCTCGAACAACGCCTCGCGTCGCGTTGGGCTCAGCGTCTTGGAATCGGCCAGGCCGACGATCGGTCGCGCCGGATCGAGGATGACCGCGGCTACCAGCACCGGCCCGGCCAGCGGCCCGCGCCCGGCTTCATCGACGCCGGCGATGCGCTGCGCAGCCATTGTGGCGCTGACGAATGGATCGGTGTTGTCGCCGCAAGCATGTCGGATTTTCATGTGGGTACGGCGAGCAGATCCAGCGCCGCGCGCGCGGCGGCTGACGCGGCCGTGGCCGCATCGGGCGCATGCAGCATGGCGTGCAGCGCGGGGAAAGCCGCACGCTGCATGGCGGCTGCGGCGGGATCGTCGAGCAGCGGGACCAGCGCTGCGGCGAGGCGTGATCCGGTGCATGCATCCTGCATCAGCTCGGGCACCACATCGTGGCCGGCGAGGATGTTGGGCAGGCTGTAGCGCGTGGCGCGCAGCAGGCCCAGGCGCTTGACGATGAAGTGGGTCAGCGGCGCGATGCGATAGCCGACCACCATCGGGCATTGCGCCAGCGCGGCCTCGAGCGCCGCGGTGCCGGAGGCCAGCAGCGCGGCATCGGCGGCGCGCAGCAGCAGGTCGGCCTGGCCGTCGAGTATGCGCACGCTGCTGACCGGCGGCGCTTGGTTGGCCAGTGCCGCTTCGATCTGCGCGCGCAGCGTGGCATTGGCAGCGGGAATCAGAATGTTCAACGCGGGACGCTGCGCATGCAGCCGCGCGGCGGCATCGAGAAATACTGGCAGCAGGCGTTGCACCTCGCCATGGCGGCTGCCCGGCAGCACGGCCAGCAGTTGCGCATCGGCGGCAATGCCGAGCGCGTCACGCGCGGCCGCGCGATCGTTATGTGCCGCGAAATGATCCGCCAGCGGATGCCCGACGAAGCGCGCATCGACGCCGTGACGCGCATAGATCGCCGGCTCCAGCGGAAACAGGCACAGCACGCGATCGGCGCTGGCGCCCAGCCTGGCCGCGCGGCTTTCGCGCCAGGCCCATACCGAGGGACTGACGTAGTGCGCGATCGGCAGGCCGGCGTGCTTGAGTCGTCGCTCCAGGCCGAGGTTGAAATCCGGCGCGTCGATGCCGATGGTCAGTGCCGGCCGCTCGTGCAGCAAGCGCCGCGCCAGATCGTGGCGCAGGCGCAACAGGCGCGGCAGGTGGCGCAGCACTTCGCTTAAACCCATCACGGATAGCTCGGCGATGTCGTGCCAGCAGTCCATGCCTTGCGCGCGCATGCGCGGTCCGCCGATGCCGACAAAGCGCGCCTGCGGGGCGAGCGCACGCAGCGCGTCAAGCAGTTTGGCGCCGAGCAGATCGCCGGAAGCCTCGCCGGCGATCAGCGCGATCAGAGGTCCGGGGTGTTGCGGGGGCGGCGCTGCGCTGTTCACGCGCGGTGGCGCTCAGCGCACCAGCGCGCGCTGGCTGGATTCGACGAACTGCAGCAGTTGCGCGACGTCGGCATTCTCGATGGCCAACTCACCCAGGCGCGTGCGCGCATCGCTCAGGCTCAGCCCGGCCATGTACAGCGCGCGGTAGGCGCGCTTGATCGCGGCAATGCGTGCGGCATCGAAGCCGCGGCGCTTCAGCCCTTCGATATTGACCCCACGCGGTTCGGCGAACTGGCCGGCGACGTAGCAGAACGGCGGCACGTCGCGATTGATCGCGGCGTACATCGCGGCGAAAGCGTGTGGGCCGACGCGGCAAAACTGATGCACGCCGGCGAAACCGCCCATGACCACGTGGTCACCGATCTCGACGTGGCCGGCGAGGGTCACATTGTTGGCCAGCACGGTGTGATCGCCCACCGTGCAATCGTGCGCGATATGCACGTAGGCCATGATCCAGTTGTCGTCGCCGACGTGGGTGCCGCCGCCGCCCTCGGCGGTGCCGCGGTTGATGGTGACGAACTCGCGGATGGTATTGCCGGCGCCGATCACCAGCTCGGTGCGCTCGCCGGCGTGCTTCTTGTCCTGCGGGTCGGCACCCAGCGAGGCGAACTGCCAGATGCGGTTGTCGCGGCCGATGCGCGTCGGACCAGAGATGACCACGTGCGGACCAATGTGCGTGCCGGCCGCGATCTCGACCTCGGCGCCGATGATGCTGTATGCGCCGACTTCGACATCCGCCGCGAGGCGCGCACCCGCATCGACCAGCGCGGTCGAGTGGATGCTCACGCGCTGCGACCCGCGCACATGATCTCGCAACTGGCGACCTCGACGTCGCCCACCAAAGCGCGCGCGTCGAACAAGCCCATGCCGCGCAGCATGCGTTTCATCTGCACATGCAGATCGAGGCGGTCGCCGGGCTCGACGATGCGGTTGAATCGCGCCCTGTCGACCTTGACCAGGTAATACAGTGCGTTCTCGTCGCGCACCGTGTCGGCAGGCAGCGAGAGTCCCACCAGCAGCCCCGAGGCCTGCGCCAGCGCCTCGATGATCAGCACGCCGGGCATCACCGGATGACCGGGAAAATGACCCTGAAAGAACGGTTCGTTGACGCTGACGTTCTTGTAGGCGTGGATGCTGGCATTCGGCTGCAACCCGATCACGCGATCGACCAGCAGAAACGGATAGCGATGCGGCAGAAGTTTCCGGATCGTGCCGATTTCCACCGGCAATGCGAAGCTTGTTGCAGTCATTTCGGGTGTCCTTTTTCCAGCGCGGCGATGCGGCGCGCGAGGGTGTCCAGTTGTTTCAGGCGCACAGCGTTGCGGCGCCAGTCGCGGTTGTCCTGCAGTGGCGTGCCCGAGGAATACTCGCCGGGCTCGCGGATCGAGTGCGTCACCAGTGTCATGGCGGTGATGGTAACGCGGTCGCACACCTCGAGATGGCCGAGCACGCCGGCGCCGCCGCCGATCAGGCAATGCCGGCCGATGCGCGCGCTGCCGGCCACGGCCGCGCAGCCAGCCAGAGCGGTATGCGCGCCGATATGCACGTTGTGCGCGATCTGGATCTGGTTGTCGAGGCGCACGTCGTCTTCGAGCACGGTGTCGTCAAGCGCGCCGCGATCGATGGTGGTGTTGGCGCCGATCTCGCAGTCATCGCCCACGCGCACACCGCCCAGTTGCGGCACTTTTTCCCAGTGATCGCCGGCCCACGCCAGACCGAAGCCGTCGCCGCCCAGCACCGCGCCGGGTTGGACTAGTACGCGCTGGCCGAGGCGCACGCGCAGCGCCAGGGTCACGCGCGCGACCAGGCGTGTCTGCGCACCGACCGCGCAATCCGGCCCGACCATGCACTGCGGGCCGAGAACGGCGCCGGCCGCGATGCGCGCCGTGGCGGCAACGAAGCATTGCGCGCCGATGCTGGCTGTCGCATCGACGTCGGCGCCCGGCTCGATGACCGCGCTGGCATGAATGCCGGGCACAGCCGCCGGTGCGCGTTCGAACAGCGCGGCGATGCGCGCATAGGCGAGGTAGGGATCGGCGCCGATCAGCGCCGACACCGGGCATTGCGCCGCCGCGTCGGCGCCCAGTACCACCGCGGCAGCGCGCGTGCCGCGCAGTTGCGCGGCATAACGCGTGTTGGCCATGAACGCGAGCTGCCGCGACGATGCCTCCGCCAGCGTGCCCACGCCCAGCACGCGCTGCGTGGGATCACCGCGCAGCGTCAGCCCGAAACGCTCGGCCAGCTCGTCAAGACGGTAACCGGCAATCGCATCCCCTGGCATGCGCGCCCCGGGTCAGAACGCCGAACCGAAAGTGAACTGCAGGTGCGAGATGAACGGAGCTTCTGCAGGGCTGTAGTGGACTGGGAGAGCGTAGCTGATGTCGATCGGACCAATCGGTGCGCGCCACTGCAGGCCGATGCCGACCGAAGAGGCGAGGCCGCCCCAATGGAATTGGCTGTAAGTGCTGAATACGTTGCCCATGTCATAGAACACGGCCACGCGCGCGGTATTGCTGTCCCTGAGGAAGGGCAAGGGCAGGAACAGGTTGACGGCACCTCGTACCTTGAACGAGCCACCGATCGGTTGTGCGATGCTGTAACCCGGCACGATTTCCTTCGGACCCAGGGTGTTGAGCTGGAAGCCGCGCACATCGGTCACGCCGCCAGCGTAATAATTTTGCCAGAATGGGAATGCAAAGTTGGAGTCCTTGCCGTAGGTGCTGCCGTAGCCGACGCTGCCGTTGAGGCCGAGCACGAAATGCTTGGGCAAGGGGAAGTAATTGCTCGATTGTGCGAACAGCTTGTAGTACTCCACCGTGGAGCCAGGCATGGCCACCTCGGCCGAGAGGTACTGCAGACCACCGCGGCTGGGCGTGAAGTAGCGGTTGCGCGTGTCGTGCGCGTAGGAAATCGTGCTGGTCCACGAGTGAATGGTTTTGTGGCCGATCTGGTTCTGGTAGTTGATCAGCGACTGTGGCGTCAGTCCCGGGTAGGTATTGATGACGTTGCTGCTCAGCCCGAGGCCCAGGTTGATGGTGTCGGTTTCGCTGATCGGGATGCCGATGTATGTGCTGAAGGCCTTGGTGTTGTAAAGATACGAAGCGATGTTGGCCTGGCCCTGATTCAACACGGTATAGCTGAAGTTGTAACCGAGGCTGATACCGCTCTGGGTGAAGTAAGGGTCGAGATAGCTGAAGACGTAGGACTTCAGGTAGCTGCTTTCCTGGATCTGCGCCGAAATCTGCTTGCCGGTGCCCATGAAATTGCGTTGGGACACCGACACGCTGCCGATGATGCCGGTGATCTGCGCATAGCCGAGGCCGAACTGCAGCGCGCCCGATGGTTCCTCCTTGACCTTGACCTTGAGATCGACCTGATCGGTGCTGCCAGGCACGCGCTCGTTCTTGATCGTGACCTTGGAGAAGAAACCGAGACGCTCCAGACGAATCTTGGAGCGATCGATGGCGGCTTGCGAATACCAGCCACCCTCGAACTGGCGCATCTCGCGGCGCAGGACCAGATCCTCGGTGCTGGTATTGCCCTCGAACACGATGCGGCGCACGTAGACGCGCTGCCCAGGCTCGATGAAGAAGGTCAACTCGACCGTGTGGTTTTCCTTGTCCAGCTTGGGCACCGGGGTGACCTTGGCGAACGCGTAACCGACGTTGGCCAGCAGCGCGGTGATCGCCTTGCTGGTGTACTCGGCCTTGGCGCGCGAAAAGGTATCGCCGGGCTTGAGCAGCACCAGCCTCATCAACGCGTCTTCGGGCAGCACCAGCTTGCCCAGCAGCTTGATCCCGGAAACCTTGTACAGATGGCCTTCGATCATGTTGGCCGTGATGTACATGTTCTCCTTGTTCGGGCTGATGGTGACCTGCGCCGAGTCGATCTGGAAATTGGCGTAGCCGCGATCGAGGTAATAATTCTGCAGGCGATTGAGATCGCCGGACAACTTTTCGCGCGAGTACTGGTCGTTGTTCGTGTACCACGAGTTCCAGCTCGGCGTGCCCGACTCCCAGTCCCCGCGGATCCGCTTGGAGGAGTAGACGTGGTTGCCGACCAGGTTGATTTCCTGGATGCGCGCGGCCTTGCCTTCGCGGATGTCGATGTCGATGGCCACGCGGTTGCGATCCAGACGCGTGACGTGCGGCGTGATGCTGACGTTGTACTTGCCGCGGTTGTAGTACTGGTGGGTCAGCTCCTGCTGCACGCGGTCCAGCGCCAGGCGATCAAAGGTGTCGCCCTCGGAAAGGCCTATTTGCTTCAAGCCGCTCATCAGCTCGCCGGTCTTGATGTCCTTGTTGCCGCGGATGTCGATCTTGGCGATGGTCGGACGCTCGACCACCTGCACCACCAGCACATCGCCCTGGCGATCCAGCGCGATGTCGCTGAAGAAGCCGGTGGCGAATAGCGCCTTGATGGTTTCCTTGGCGCCCTCTGCAGTGAGCGTCTCGCCCTTGTCCACGGGCAGATAACTGAATACGGTGCCGGGCGCGATGCGCTGCAATCCGTCGACGCGGATGCCTGAGATCACGAACGGCTCGAAGGCACGGGCCTTGGCCGCGAAACAGGCAAGCAGGATCAGGGCAGCAATACGCTTCATAAGGGTTCCGGTGGGTGAATCGGGCGCGACGGGGCGGTGCCGGGATGAAACCGGCGGGGCTCAGGAAATCAGACGCAGCAAGTCGTTGTAGAACGCCAGCCCCATGAGCGCGACCAGCAGCGCCATGCCCAGGTACTGGCCTGCCACCATGATCCGCACACTGACCGGACTGCCCTTGACCAACTCGATAAGGTAATACACGAGATGGCCGCCGTCCAAGATCGGGATGGGCAGCAGGTTCATCACCGCCAGGCTCAGCGAGACGATGCCGAGGAAGTACAGGAACCACGCCGGGCCCAGATCGGCCGAGGTATTCGCGTACTGGGCGATCGAGATCGGCCCGGAGATGTTCTTCAGCGACGATTGCCCGGTCAGCATGCGTCCGAGCATGGTCATGGTCTGCACGGTCAGGCGCCAGGTTTCGGCTACGGCTTGCGGGATCGCGGCCAGTGGATTGGCGCGCTGCACGGTGTCATAGCGCGCTTCGTAGGGCGCCGGGCTCACGCCCAGCAGCCACTCCGGTTTGCCATCGCCCAGAGTGGACAGGCGCGGGTGCGTGGCGAAATCGAGGGTCTTGCCGTCGCGCAGCACGCGCACATCCAGCACGCGTCCGGGGCCGGCATGGGCGTGCACCAGCGAGACGATGTCATTCCAGTCGTGCACCGGCTGGCCGGCGATCGCCATGATGCGATCACCCGGCCGCAGGCCGGCGGCGGCGGCCGCGCTGTCGGGCAGGATCTTGCCCAGCACCGGTGGGATCAGCATCTGCCTGGGCACCAGTCCGATGCGCAACATCGCCTGATCCTCGCCCAGCGCGGCGGGGATGTCCTGCAGCGGCAGGGTCAGCGCGCGCTGCGTGCCGGCCGGGGTACGCACCTCGATGCGCGTTGGCGCGCGTGCGCCCACTGCATCGGCCAGCGCCAGCGCGGCGCCGCTCCAGGACTGCACCTCGGTGCCATCGATACGCAGCAGGCGGTCGCCAGCCTGCACGCCGGCCTGCGCGGCCAGCCCCTGCGCGGCGCCGACGATGGGCAGGTAGTCGGGCTTGCCCACCACCAGCATGGCCCAGAACGCGGCCACCGCGAAGATGAAGTTGAAGAATGGCCCGGCGGCGACAATGGCCATGCGCGCCAGCACCGGCTGCGCGGTGAATTCGTGTGCACGCTGGTCGGCCGGCACCTCGTCCTCGCGCGCATCCAGCATCTTCACGTAGCCGCCAAGTGGGACCGCGGCGATCACGTATTCGGTGCCGTCGCGGCCCACGTGCGTCCACAGCGGCTTGCCGAAACCGATGGAAAAGCGCAGCACCTTCACGCCCACGCGTCGCGCCACCCAGTAGTGGCCGAATTCGTGAAAGGTGATCAGCAAGCCAAGGGTTACGGCCAGCCACCAGATGGAACCGAGGATTTCGTTCATGCGTGATGGTTCAACAGCACATTCGCGCAAGCATAGCGCGCGCCTTGGCACGCGCGGTTAAGTCACGGTGAATCAGGCTCTCCACATCGCGCACCGGTTCGGCCGGCAGGGCGTTCAGCACGGTCTCGATCAGGTCGGCGATGGCGAGGAAAGGCAGGCTGCCGGCGAGAAACGCCTCGACCGCGATTTCGTTGCTGGCATTGAGGATGGCCGGGGCATCGCCGCCCGCGGCCAGCGCCTGAAAAGCCAGATCGAGACAGCGGAAGGTCGCCGTGTCGGGGCGCTCGAACTCAAGCTTGCCGCGTGCCGCCAGATCCAGAAACGGCACCCCGGAGCTGGTGCGCTCGGGCCAGGCCAGCGCTTGCGCCAGCGCGGTACGCATGTCCGGGTGGCCGAGCTCGGCCAGCACCGCGCCATCGACGTATTCGACCAGCGCATGCACCAGGCTTTGCGGGTGCACCAGCACATCAATGCTGGCGACCGGCGCGCCGAACAACACATGCGCTTCGATGACCTCCAGCCCCTTGTTCATCAGCGTGGCCGAATCGACCGAGATCTTGCGCCCCATCACCCAGTTGGGATGCGCACAGGCCTGCGCTGGCGTGACATGGCCCAGCTCGCCGCGAGTGCGTCCGCGGAACGGGCCGCCCGAAGCGGTCAAAATCAGCCGTCGCACGCCAGCCGCAGCCAGATCCGGCGGGCGCCCGCCGGGCAGGCACTGAAACAGCGCGTTGTGCTCGGAATCCACCGGCAGCAATGCGCCGCCGCCTTCTTGCAAGGCCGCGTGCAACAGCGCGCCGGCGCAAACCGCCGATTCCTTGTTGGCCAGCAGCAGGCGCTTGCCGTTGCGTGCCGCGGCCAGGGTCGAGTTCAATCCGGCGGCGCCGACCACGGCCGCGAGCACGGTGTCGCACAGCGTGCCGGCGGCGGCCTGTTCCAGCGCGGCGGGACCGGCGGCCACCGTGCAGTTCACCTCCAGCGCCGCCAGACGCCGCGCCAGCGCGCCTTCCAGCGCCGGGTCGGTGATGATTGCCAGCTCGGGGCGAAAGCGTGCGCACAGCACCGCCAGAGCATCGACATTGCGGTGTGCGCTGAGCACGCTGGCGCGGTAGCGCTCGGGGTGGCGCGCGATGACATCCAGCGCGCTGCCGCCGATCGAGCCGGTGGCGCCGAGCACGGCGATGCGTTGCGGCGTCATAGTCCCAGCCACAGCTTGAGCAACACGAACACCGGCGCCGCGGCGAGCACGCCATCGATGCGGTCGAGCAGACCACCGTGCCCGGGAAACATGCGCCCCGAATCCTTCACCGCGGCCTGGCGCTTGAGCAGGCTTTCGCTGAGATCGCCAATGATCGAGAACGCCGTGCTGACCCATACCACGCCCAGCAGCGGCAGCAGATCCAGCCCGCGCAAGTCCAGCGCATAGCCGAACACCATGGCCAGCAACACGGCCAGGGCCACGCCGCCGGCGACGCCTTCCCAGGTCTTGCCGGGGCTGATCAGGGGCGCCAGCTTGCGCTGTCCGAAGCGCGTGCCGGCGAAATAGGCGCCGGTGTCGGCGGCCCAGACCAGCATCAGCGCCAGCAGCGTCCACACGTGCGCGTGCCTGCCGTCGCCATGCAACACGACCAGCGCCAGCCACGCCGGCAGCATCGCCGGAAGCACGAAGCCGAGCTTGATCCAGGCGTGTGCAGCGCGCGGCGCGGCCAGCCGCGTCGGACGCCGCAGCCACAACGGTGCCAGTAGCCAGGCGATCACGCCCAGCGCGATCACCACCGTGCCGGCCGGGGTGCCGCGCCAGAACCACAGGCCCAGGCACAGCGCTGCCATCAGTGCCAGCAGCAGGCTGCGCCCGGCGTGATTGCGAAAGCCCGCCAGCCGCGACCATTCCCATAGCCCCGCCAGTACCGCGCCAGTGATCGCCAGCGCGAACAGCCAGGTCGGCGCCAGCAGGATCAGCAGAATCGCCGCCGGCGCCAACAGCACCGCGGTGAGGGTGCGTTGGCGCAGTACCTCAGACGCCTGCATGCGGTTGTGCTCCGGTGCGGCCGTAACGGCGTTCGCGCGTGGCGTAGGCATCCAGCGCGGCATCCAGCGCGGCGGCGTCGAAATCGGGCCACAGCGTGTCGGTGAAATACAGCTCGGCGTAGGCCGCCTGCCAGAGCAGAAAATTGCTGATGCGATGTTCGCCGCCGGTGCGGATCAGCAGATCCGGCGGCGGCAGATCGGACAGCGTCAGGTGCGCGGCCAGATGCTGCTCATCGATCGCGGCCGCTTCGAGCAGCCCGTGTGCGACCTGCTGCGCCAGCGTGCGCGCGGCCTGCGCGATGTCCCAGCGCCCGCCGTAGCTGGCGGCGATGTTCAAAGTCAACGCGTCGTTGTTCGCGGTGCGCTGCATGGCCGCGTGCATGCGCTCGCGCAAGGGCGCGGCGAGAGCATCCAGCGCGCCGATGAAGCGCAGGCGCACGCCATTGGCGTGCAGCTCGTCCACCTCGCTGTCCAGCGCGCGCAGGAACAATTCCATCAGCGCGCCGACCTCGGCCTTGGGGCGCTGCCAGTTTTCGCTGGAAAACGCGAACAAGGTCAGCGCGGCGATGCCACGTTCGCGGCTGGCCTCGACTATGGCGCGCACCGCCTTCTGTCCGGCGCGGTGGCCCATATCGCGCGGGCGATGCCTGCGCTCGGCCCAGCGTCCGTTGCCATCCATGATGATGGCCACATGGCGCGGCAGCGTGGCGGTGTAGGTCATGCGCGAGCGCCTCAGAGCGCCATCAGCTCGTCTTCCTTGGCCTTGACCACGGCGTCGATTTCCTTGACGAAGCGGTCGGTGAGCTTTTGCACCTCGTCATCGCCGCGGTGCTCCTCGTCCTCGGTGATTTTCTTGCTCTTGGACAAGTCCTTGACCTGCTGCATGGCATCGCGGCGCACGCCGCGCACCGCGACCTTGGCGCTCTCGCCTTCGTGCGCGACATGTTTGGCCAGCTCCTTGCGGCGCTCCTCGGTCAGCGGCGGCAGGTTGATGCGGATCACGGTCCCGGCAGTGGTCGGCGTGATGCCCAGATCCGAGGCGAGGATGGCCTTCTCGATGACGCCGATCAGGGATTTTTCCCACGGCGTGATGGTCAGCGAGCGCGCGTCGGTGACGGCCACGGTGGCGACCTGGCTCAGCGGCACGTCGTTGCCGTAGTAGTTGATCTTGATGGTCTCGACCAGCGCGGTGCTGGCGCGGCCGGTGCGCAGGCGTTGCAGCTCGTGGCGCAGCGCATCGATGCACTTGGTCATGCGGGTTTGCGCGTCCTGCTTGATGTTGTTCAAATCGCTCATGCGTGGCCTCCGGAAAGGTGGCGATTGATGGGGGCGGTCTCAGCGCGCGGGTTGCACCAAGGTGCCGATGGGCTCGCCGCGCACGATGCGCATCAGGTTGCCCGGGCGGCCCATGTCGTAGATGCGGATCGGCAGGTCATGGTCGCGGCACAGGGCAAAAGCGGCGGTGTCCATCACCGCCAGCTTGCGCTCGATCACCTCGTCGTAGCTGAGCGTGTCGAAGCGCTGCACGTCGGCGTGGCGCGCCGGATCGGCACTGTAGATGCCGTCGACCTTGGTGGCCTTGAGCAACAACTGTGCGCCGATCTCGACCGCGCGCAGCGCGGCGGCCGAGTCGGTGGTGAAGAACGGGTTGCCGAGTCCGGCGGCGAAGATGGCGATGCGGCCTTTCTCGATGTGGCGGATGGCGCGGCGGCGGATGAAGTCCTCGCATACGTCGTTGATGCGGATCGCGCTCATCACGCGCACCTTGGCGCCGAGTTTTTCCAGCGCGTCCTGCAGCGCCAGCGCGTTCATCACCGTGGCCAGCATGCCCATGTGGTCGCCGGTGACGCGATCCATGCCGGCCGCGGCCAGCCCGGCGCCTCGGAAAATATTGCCGCCGCCGACCACCACGCCGATCTGCACGCCGGCGCCGTGCGCTTCGGCGATCTCGCCGGCCACGCGTTGCAGCACGATCGGATCGATACCGTAATCGGCGGCGCCGAGCAATGCCTCGCCGGAAAGTTTGAGCAGGATGCGGGAGTACTTGAGCGCGTCTGGCATGCGATCCTCGCGGCGGGCAAACCACGGCATTGTAAACGAGTGCCGCGCGCGAAAGTCTGTTTCGCGCATCAGCCCGGCTTTGATTCCGGCGTCGGCAGCAAGGCGGCGTCATGCGCGGCCAGCCACGTCTCGCCATGTTCGAGGATGAAATAGCGGAACGCCTCCGCCGCAGGCGCGAGTTGTCGCGCCTGCAGATGCACCACGAACCAACTGCGCATCAGCGGGGTGCCACGGATATCGAGCATGTGCAGCAGGCCACCGCGCAGCTCCAGGCCGATGGTGTGCAGCGACAACAGGCTGATGCCCAATCCAGCGACCACGGCCTGCTTCAGGGTTTCGTTGCTGGCGATCTCCATGGCCATGCGCGGCGCGATGTGCTGCGTGGCGAGGAAGTCCTCCAGCGCGGCGCGCGTACCCGAGCCCGACTCGCGCACCAGCAGAGGGAAAGCGTCGAGCACGCTGGACGGCAGGTGCGGCGCATGCGTCAGCGGGTGCCCGGCCGGCGCCACGAACACCAGCGGGTGCGCGGCAAAAGCTTCGGCGCGGGTGTCGATCTCGCGCGGCGGACGGCCCATCACCGCCAGATCGATCTCGCCGCCGTGCATCAAGGACACCAGATGCTCGCGGTTGTGCGCCACGCGCAGACGCAGCTCGACGCCCGGATGCTCGGCGTGGAAACGCGCCAGCATCTGCAACAGAAAGTATTTGGCGGTACTGACAAAGCCCAGGGTCAGCAGTCCGCGATCGAGGCGCTGGAAGCGCGCCATGGCGTCCTCGGCCTCCTTGTGCGCGGCCAGCAGCCGGCGCGCATGCACCAGAAAATACTCGCCGGCCGTGGACAGGCTCAGCCGGCGTTTTTCGCGATCGAACAGGCGCAGGCCGACCTGGGTTTCCAACTCCTTGATCTGCATCGACACCGCCGGCGGCGTGATGTGCAGCACTGCGGCTGCGCGCTGCACGCTGCCGTGCCGGGCGACCTCGGTGAACACGCGCAATTGGCGGAAGCTCAGGTTCATATATTAAGTATTTCATTAATTGAAAGCCAAGAAAATCTGACTTTACTTACGAAATGCCCGGCTTAGAGTTGGGCGCCTTGCTCCCGCGCCTGCCGAGGAATGCCCATGAGTTCTGCCGAGATCCATGCCGAAGCCACCGATATCACCGCCCACGCCAGGAAGCGCTACGCGGCGGGAGTGCTCAAGTATCGCCAGATGGGCTATTGGCAGCCCGATTATGTGCCGACGGAAACCGACACCATCTGCCTGTTCCGCATCACCCCGCAGGAGGGCGTCGATCCGGTCGAGGCCGCCGCGGCCGTGGCGGGTGAATCGTCCACCGCCACCTGGACCGTGGTGTGGACCGACCGCCTGACCGCTTGCGACAGCTACCGTGCCAAGGCCTACAAGGTCGAGCCGGTGCCGGGCACGCCCGGGCAGTATTTCGCCTGGGTGGCCTACGACCTGATCCTGTTCGAGGAAGGCTCGATCGCGAACATGACCGCCAGCCTGATCGGCAACGTGTTCAGCTTCAAGCCGCTGCAGGCCGCGCGCCTGGAGGACATCCGCATCCCCGTGGCCTACATCAAGACTTTCAAGGGTCCGCCCACCGGGTTGGTGGCCGAGCGCGAGCGCCTGGACAAGTACGGTCGTCCGCTGCTGGGCGCCACCACCAAGCCCAAGCTCGGCCTCAGTGGCCGCAATTACGGACGCGTGATTTACGAGGGTCTCAAGGGCGGCCTCGATTTCATGAAGGACGACGAGAACATCAACTCGCAGCCGTTCATGCACTGGCGCGACCGCTTTCTGTACGTGATGGATGCGGTCAACAAGGCCAGCGCCGCCACCGGCGAGGTCAAGGGCAGCTATCTCAATGTCACCGGCGCGACCATGGAGGACATCTATGAGCGCGCCGAATTCGCCAAGGAATTGGGCTCGGTGGTGATCATGCTGGATCTGGTCATCGGCTGGTCGGCGATCCAGAGCATGGCCAACTGGGCGCGCAAGCACGACATGATCGTGCACATGCATCGCGCCGGGCACGGCACCTACACGCGCCAGAAGAACCACGGCGTCAGTTTCCGCGTGATGACCAAATGGTTGCGTCTGGCCGGTGTCGATCACCTGCACGCCGGTACCGCGGTAGGCAAGCTCGAAGGCGATCCGCTGACCGTGCAGGGCTACTACAACTGCTGCCGCGACAGCTACACCCAACAGGATCTGCCGCGCGGCCTGTTCTTCGATCAGGACTGGGCGGACACCCGGAAAGTGATGCCGGTGGCCTCGGGCGGCATCCACGCCGGGCAGATGCACCAGCTCATCGATCTGTTCGGCGACGACGTGATCCTGCAGTTCGGCGGCGGCACCATCGGCCATCCCGCCGGCATCCAGGCCGGCGCCGTGGCCAACCGCGTCGCGCTGGAATGCATCGTCAAGGCGCGCAACGAGGGCAAGGATATCAAGCGGGATGGCCCGGCGATCCTGCAAAAAGCGGCGCAAACCTGCACGCCGCTGCAGCAGGCGCTGGAAACCTGGAAGGACGTGTCTTTCAACTATGCCAGCACCGATACCAGCGATTACGCCACCACGCCCAGCGTGGCCTGAGAGGAGCGCACCGCCATGATGACCAATCCCACCGGCCGCCTGACCCAAGGCCAGTTCAGCTTCCTGCCCGACCTCAGCGACGCCGAGATCAGCCTGCAGATCGAATACGGCCTGCGCAAGGGCTACGCCTGGAGCGTCGAATACACCGACGATCCGCACCCGCGCAACACGTTCTGGGAGATGTACGGCATGCCCATGTTCGATCTGCGCGATGCCGCCGGCGTGATGCTGGAGCTGCACAATTGCCGCAAGACTTTCCCGCACCACTACATCCGCATGATGGCCTTCGATTCCACGCGTGGCGTCGAGTCGATCACCATGAGCTTCATCGTCAACCGTCCGCCCAGCGAACCGGGCTTTGGCTTGCAGCGTCAGGAAACCGCCGGGCGCACGTTGCGCTACACGGTGACGCCCTATGCCACCACCAAGCCCGAAGGCGAGCGCTACTAATCGATCCTTTGGACAAGTCCATGCCGGACTTGCCAGAAGGCAAGCCCACAGCCCGGACTTGCTCGTTGGTTCTTCAGCGGAGTCGAGCAGCATGAGCAAACAGCCCAACATGATCGCGCCCTCGATCCTCGCCGCCGATTTCGCGCGGCTTGGCGATGAGGTGCGCGCGGTGCTGGCCGCCGGCGCCGACTGGGTGCATTTCG
>NZ_JBTSRB010000046.1:0-24900 GCF_054637675.1 Metallibacterium sp. | reverse complement strand
TGGAGAGCAGGCGATTGAGTTCATCCGGCGTCAGGCGCGAAAGCGCGGCGTCGAGTCCGGCGCGCGCGGCGAGATCGCGCAGCGCCTCGGCCTGGCGCTGCGCCTCGTCCGCGCGTTTTTGTGCGAGGTAATCGGGAAGCAGTCGTTCAATGCGCGCCTGCCGTCCGCTCGCCACCGCGTCTTCGGTCGCGTGCGCCAGCGCCGGCAGGACGTGTCCACCGTGGAATTCACGGCGCAGATAGGCCTCAGCCGGATGCTCGTCGATGAAGCGCGCGAGCGCCTGGGCGTCGCCAGGCACCTTCAGGCGCGTGGCGTGTTCGCGCAGCAGTGCGAGCCCGAGCACCAGGCGGATGGCGAGGTAGTCCACCAGATCGGCCGGATAGCGCTGGTTCCAGTGGTAATTCTTGGCGGCCGAACGCCAGCGGATGTAGCCCGCCCAGCCATGCAGGCGGGTCAGCGAACGGGTGAAATATTCCACCCAGGCGTCCTCGGGCACGCGCAGCTCGTTCATCGCGTAATTGATGATGCCTTCCGGCGTGTCGTCCTGCGCCAGGATATGCTGGATGTGCAGCCCGCGGATGAACAGCCGTAGGTTGCGCCGCGCCAGCGCGCTCCAGGCCGCGAACAGACCGTGTTCGCGGCCTGGCATCTGCCACACCGACTGGCCTTCGTCGAAGAATTCGAGGCAGCTCTTGATCACCAGTTCGTCTAGCGTCGCGCCGATGCTCGTGCCGAATAGTTCGTCGACGCCGATGTAGACCGGGCATTCGGGCGGCAGCGCGGATTTGACCCGCGCGGCGAGTGCGGCGATGTCGACGGCATGGGCCGGCAGCGGCGCGCCAGTCATGGCGGCGTGAATGTCGCTTGCGTCAGCGAGCGTGGCGTGCGCCGTGACGGGGGTCGTGGTAGTGGTGAGCAGTGTCATCAGCAGCCGGTGCCAGTCGATCCCTGCGAATGCGGATTCGCCAGCCAGGAAGCGATCAACCTGTCCCGCGAGCGTGCCCGCATCGACCGCGCCCTGGGCAAGATACCGTTGATACAGCGCGCGCGGCAGATAGCCGCGTGCGTGGAACAGTTGCTCGCCTTCCTGCACGGCCTCCGGGAAGGGCAGGTGTTCTAGGCCGTAGAGCGGGTTATGGTGGATGAAGGCGCGCATTGGCCAGAAGAACGGGATCGGCTCCCCGGCCACGTGTACCATGGCACGGATGCGCAGGCGGTGCCCGAGCGCGGGACTCACAGACCGCCTCCGGTGAACAGCAGACCGACTGCCGCGAAAACTGCGAGCGCGGCGGTGTACATGAGCATGCTGCTCCGCGCGAGGTCGGGGGCGGCGATCTCGCGGCCGCTGCCGGCGACGAAGCCCTGCAATATGCGCGTCGCGGCCCACCCCCAGATCAGCCAGACGCCGAGCACGCCGAGCGCGGCAGCGCCGGCGAGTCCGCGCAATAGATGCAGCAGGGCGAAAAAGCCGGGAAAAGGCGGTGTGGCCACGGCGCTCAACACCACGGCCGTCAGCGCCACTGCTAGGCGTGGCTGTCGCTCCACGACACCCGTGAACAGGCCGGCGTAAGCGGCACCGAGATGCCGCGCGAGCGGACCGGTCAGCAGCGCCTGCAGCGCTGCCGGCAGGCTGAACCAGAACACGAACAGATGCAGTTCGGTGATGTCTACACCGCGAGCGACGAGCACCCAGGTCAGTGCGAGCGCGGAACTGGCGAGGAAGCCCGCCCACAACACGAGATCACGCACTGTGAGCAGGCGCAACGCGTAGAAAGCGGCGCTCAGCAGCGCCCAGGTCACGACGAAGTCGGGGATCTGCGGCTGCAACGCGTGTAGCAGCGCCACGCCGAGCTGCGGCCAGGCGAGCAGCAGCGTCGCGCGCGCAACCGGTGCGCGCAGCCGCGCAAGAATCAGGTTCTGCACCGCACTTAGCGGGAACAGCGGCAGGAACAGCGCGACGAGCGTCAGCTTCACACCCACCTCGACCACACATTCAGTCGTTGCGACAGACCGAGCACCGTCTGGGTCAGCCAGGCGTAGAGGTCGGCCACATAGAACTCGCGCGAGATCAGCGAGTAGAACGCGAGTCGCAGCGCCGAGGGGCGGACATCCTCATTGTCGCTCTTGGCGTTTGTGTAGTAGGCGGCGAGCCAGCCCGCAACGATTGCGACGGTGAGAATACCGACCAGGATCTCGAAGGTGGCGAGCGGGATGCCGGCCGCGGCGAAGATGCGCTCGCTCAACGTGCGGTCCGGATACAGAAACAGACTGAAGGCGTGCGCGATCATCGTGTAGCCAGCCACCACGACGACCAGAGACAAAATGATCATGACCATCGTCCGCCACGGGCTCTCGGCGCGCAGCCGGTAGGTCGCAAACAGCAGTTGCGCTCCGGTGACCCACCCGAAGAACAGCAGGATGACCGCGCCCTGCTGGCCGACGAAATTGCCGCCCACGAGCCAATGCGACAGACCGAGCACCGCCACCGGCACCACTACGGTGATGATCGCGGCCGCTAGCCACGGCAGGCGCGAGGCGATCGGCCGGCGTTCCACCACGAAAATGTAAACGTCGTCGTGAGGAACGCCGTCGTGTTTGCGCGCGTCGCCGATCACGCCGCCCGCGCTCAGGAACAGCGTGCCCTTGAACAGACCGTGTGCGATCAGATGGTAAATGGCCAGCGAGAAGGCACCAACGCCGCATTCGACGAACATGAAGCCCATCTGACCCATAGTCGAATAACCCAAGGCCTTCTTGATGTCGTTCTGCGTCAGCATCAGGACCGAACCGAGGATGGCGGTGACCAGGCCGACCGCGAACACCAGATGCAGCACATCGCCCGCGTGCACGAACACCGGCGCGAAGCGATTCATGATGAAGCCACCGGCATTGACGATGCCAGCGTGCATCAACGCCGACACCGGCGTCGGACCTTCCATGGTGTAGGGCAGCCACGTGTACAGCGGGAACTGCGCGGAACGCGCGAAACCCGCGAGTGCGATCAGTAGACCCACCGTCGTCAAGAGCGGCAGGCCGAAGGCGGTGTGGGTGCAGGGCGCCGCGGCGATGCGTTCGAACAGCAACGGCAGAGACAGTGTGTGGTAGGTATGAACCAACAGCACCGCGGCGAGAATCAGCGGCAGGTCTCCGAGGCGGTAGGTGAAGAACGTCCAGAAAGCGTAGCGCTGCGCGGCCGCGCGCCGTGTGTCGTGACCTAGCAGGAAATACAGCAGCACCCCGATCAGATGCCAGGCCACCAGCAGCGTGATCAGATCGCCCGCGGTCACCATGAGCAGGATGGCCGCGGCCATCAGGTCCAGCAGAAGATAAAAGCGGGTGTAGCCGGATTCCTCCGCCATGTAGCGCGCGGAATAGACGTGCACGACCAGGCTGATGCCGGCGACGGCGAGCGTCATGATGCAGGAGAGCGGATCGAGATACAGGCTGCCCCACTTGGCGCCGAGCCATACCTGCGTCGGCTGCGGGTCATGGAGATACAGCGCGAGCGCAATGGTGGCGAGCAGCAGCGTGAGGCTGGAGAATCCGATGCTGACATGCGCCACGCGGCGACGCCCGCCGGCGAGCAGCGCAATGATCACGGCCGAGAGCAAGGGTACGGCCGGAAGCAGGATGGTCAGTTTATCCATCTCGTCAAATTCCCTCGATTCCGGTCAGCGCCGCAGTGCCGCAAGAAATCAGGATTCGCCGCAGGCAATGCTGCATGGCCTGGGTACGGAATGCCGAGTCTGCGGACGCGTGCATTTGCACGCGTGGAGCTTCGTCGAATGAGGCCGAACGATAGGCGGTGCGAGCGCTGGCAGGAAATAGAAATTCGCGATTGCTCCGATCTACGCACGTCTATACGTGCATCGGGTATCGATCGGAACAGGTGCAGTCTCTCTTTTCTCTGATTTCGTCTGGATGATTCAACCGCGGCAGCGCAGAGAAAATCCTGCGAAGATTCAACGCCGAGAACCTCCGCGTCTCCGCGTCTTTGTAATGCAAACTCATGATCCAGACGTTCCCTAGGAACGCGGTTCACACACCGTGTCTTACGGGCGGTACGTGAAGATCTATAGGTCGCATTTCAAAAATCTATTTCTCCATGCATCGGTCGACGTTTATTGTCTGCGCCACAATAGAGCCCGGTGTCGCGCAGGCGACGACACAGGTGGGACGACGCGAGTGTGGTGGCGCCGAGAGTTATGAGCCGGTGGAGAGTGAATCTGAAATTTACCGGGCTATGAAACGGTTCAACTTAAAATTTATTGCAGGAGCGAACATGGCTGAGAAAACCTACCAAGCAGGCGTCAAAGAATACCGCAAGACCTACTGGACACCGGACTACGTGCCGCTCGACACCGACCTGTTGGCGTGCTTCAAGGTTGTCGCACAGTCCGGCGTGCCGCCGGAAGAAGCGGCGGCCGCGGTCGCGGCCGAGTCGTCCACCGGCACCTGGACCACAGTGTGGACCGACCTGCTGACTGACCTCGATTACTACAAGGGTCGCGCCTACCGTATCGAACCGGTGCCCGGCGATTCGAGCGCCTTCTATGCCTTCGTGGCCTATCCCATCGACCTGTTCGAGGAAGGCTCGGTGGTGAATGTACTGACCTCGCTCGTCGGCAATGTGTTCGGCTTCAAGGCGATCCGCAGCCTGCGTCTCGAGGACATTCGCTTCCCGATCGCCTACGTCAAAACCTGCGGCGGCCCGCCGAATGGCATCCAGGTCGAGCGCGACCGCCTCAACAAGTACGGCCGCCCAATGCTCGGCTGCACCATCAAGCCGAAGCTCGGTCTGTCAGCCAAGAACTACGGCCGCGCCGTGTACGAATGCCTGCGCGGTGGCCTCGATTTCACCAAGGATGACGAAAACATCAACTCGCAGCCGTTTATGCGCTGGCGCCATCGCTTTGAGTTCGTGATGGAGGCCGTGCACAAGGCCGAGGCCGAGACCGGAGAGCGCAAGGGCCACTATCTCAACGTCACCGCGCCCACGTGCGAGGACATGCTGGAACGTGCCGAGTTTGCGAAGAGCCTGGGCGCGCCCATCATCATGCACGATTTCCTGACCGGCGGCTTCACGGCCAACACTTCGCTGGCCAACTGGTGCCGCAGAAACGGCGTGCTGCTGCACATCCACCGCGCGATGCACGCGGTGCTTGACCGCAACCCGTACCACGGCATCCACTTCCGCGTACTGACCAAGTGTTTGCGTCTCTCGGGCGGCGACCATCTGCACTCCGGTACCGTCGTAGGAAAACTCGAAGGCGACCGCGAGGCGACCATCGGCTGGATCGATCTGATGCGCGAGTCGTTCGTGCCGGAGAGCCGCGGCCGCGGCATCTTCTTCGATCAGGATTGGGGTTCCATGCCGGGCGTGATACCGGTGGCCTCCGGCGGCATCCATGTGTGGCACATGCCCGCCCTGGTCGCAATCTTCGGCGACGACTCCTGCTTGCAGTTCGGCGGCGGCACGCTCGGCCATCCGTGGGGCAACGCCGCGGGTGCGGCGGCCAACCGCGTCGCCGTCGAGGCCTGTGTCGAGGCGCGCAATCAGGGTCATGCCGTCGAGCGCGAAGGACGCGAGATCCTGACCGAGGCGGCGCAATCGAGCCCTGAGCTCAAGATCGCCATGGAAACGTGGAAGGAGATCAAGTTTGAGTTTGACACTGTCGACAAGCTCGACGTGCAGAAGCGCTGACCGCAGTCATTCACTGAACATACTTTGAAGGAGTCACGACCATGCCGGAAGTTCAACCATACAAGGCCACAGAACGCAGGGGAGAGACCTTTTCCTATCTGCCGCCGCTGTCGCCGGACAAGATCCGCAGGCAGATCCAGTACCTCGTGAGCCAGGGCTGGAACCCGTCGATCGAGCACACGGAGCCGGAGAAGACGTTCTCGCACTACTGGTACATGTGGAAGCTGCCGTTCTTCGGCGAGACCTCGGTCGAGAAGATCCTGGCCGAAATCGAGGCCTGCCATCGTGCCAACCCGGGCCACCACGTGCGACTCGTCGGATACGACAACTACACGCAGAGCATGGGTACGGCGTTCATCGTCTACCGCGCCGGTGGCCGCTAAAGGAAGGCGGAATGCAGCACGCACTGACGCAGGACGACGCGTGCGTGGCGTTGAATGTGATGTGATTGATTGAGGATGACTGTATGAACACGTCTACAGCGATCATGGCTGAGGGCGGGCGCGACGCTTCGCGAGCGCGCCGTGCGCAGCTTGCGCAGGGCAAGGCTGCGTTGCCGCCTCCGAGCGAGCGCCGGCGTACAGGCGAGCGCAGTGCCAGTGTGATATCCGAGCCGAACTTTGAGCCCGCAGCGACGCCCACCGTGCAGGCGCCCGTGGTGGTGAGCGCAATACCGGCTCCAGCGGCGTTCACGCCGGCGCCTGCCGCATCCGCGCCTAGCCGCGGCGTCTCCGGCCGTGATTTGTCGCGTACGCGGCGCCAGGCGATGGCGCAGGGCAAGACCGCTGTGCGCCAGCTGATGGGTTCCACACCCGCGGTCTCTGCGGCCCCGAGCGCCGCGCCCGCGTCTAGTGCAGTCAGCGGCGCAGTCGGTGTGAGTAGTGGTGCATCGCAGGCGGTGCCCGCGGGCGGTTTCACGCGCACGGCCGCGCAGGCGATGCGCGCCGCGCAGGCACGCTATGGTCGCGGCGATCAGCCGGCGGCGCGTCCGAGCGCGCACGTGCGCAAAGCGAGTCAGCTCAATTACGCACCCAAGGTCACGACCAGCGAGACCTACGCAGGCGGCAAGGTGACCGGCGTGCGCATCGGTCGCGGGATGAACGTAACGGGCGACGAGCGCGGTTCATCCCTCCAGGTGACCGGCTCGCAGTACATCGGCAAGGAGACCGGTTTTCAGCCGCGCGAGGGCGGGATCAAAGTGGGCGCTTCGCGCACAACCGGCGGCCTTATGGTCACGGGCACACAAGTGCGCAGCAAGGTCTCCATCACCGGTGACGAATACGGCAGCGGCGTGCGCATCACCGGCGAAGCCGATCAGGCGCTCTCTGACGATCTCCTCGATCGTCGCGAGTCCGGTGTGTACGCGAGCATGCAGTTCCAGCGTCAGCACAACCCGCACGGTCACACCGTGTTCGGCACCAACCTCGATCGCTCGGCTAAGGCCGTGGGATCGCGCGAGCGCAGCCGCGAACGTGCACTGGAATTCACCGACGGTGGTCTGCCGATCTCCGGCGCCGCCGTGGGTCGCAGCGTGAACGTGACCGGCGACGAGTCTGGCTCGTGCCGGCCCATTACGGGCGACCAGTACCTCATGCCGGCAGCGCGCCAGCCGCTGTGCGAAACCGACAATAACGCCGCGAGCGCAGGCCGAGCGTTCATGCGCAACGGGCGCTGCGATCCGGTCACCGGCGCCAAGGTGGTGGAGTCCGAAACCTGGACGCGCCAATGCATCACCGGCGTCGACGTGGAGCACTACGATCACGTCACCGGCGATGAATACGGCGTGTGCAGCTTCGTCACCGGCACACCCTACGTCGGCCCGAGTCAGTACGACGCGGCGTGCCCGGGCGGCGCGCCGACGATGCCGCAACCGACCGCGGGCAACCACGTCACTGGCGACACCCCGCGCAACGTGCGGCAGGTCACGGGCACGCAGCGCGGCGGCGAGCGGCAGATCACCGGCACACCGTATTTTCGCGCCGATGTCGACGAAGGCCCCGAAGCGGAAAAGCTGCAACGCATCGAGAATATCAGCGGACGGTTTACCGTGCGCTCGCCGCAGCGCGAGGGCCAGGGGCGCGCCGGCGCCGGCGCCGGCCCGGTGGAGGCACCGACGGCCGAGTCCCGCATTACCGGAACCTTCACGGCGGGCGAGGGCAAGATCACCGGCAATCAGGAATTCCATTTCCAGCCGCGCCCGAAGGGCGAGCGCAGCACGGACAAGTCGCGCATCACCGGCGAGGGCCGCATCGAGGGGCCGGCCATCACCGGTGGCGCCTGGCACAGCAAGTCCAACATCACCGGGACCGAGGGCTACATCGCCGCCGAGCGCAATCCAAGCGAGCGCTCGGGTAAACCGCATGCCTTCGCCAGCTCGGGGCTGTTCAAGGGCAAGGGTGAGCACCGCACGCCGACGCATCACGTCACGGGCATGGTCGGCTGGTCGCCGAAGACCGCGGCCCGCGTCACGCTCTCGGGCGGTTCACAGGGCTGAGGACGGATAGAGGAGCGATCACGTGATTTCGTCAACGCGCACACGGCGTCCGCATGCCGGCTGGACTTACAGTCCCACCGCGTATGACGCTGCGCCAGCGCTGACCGATCCGTATCTCGTGATGTTTGGACAGACGCCGGTGGCCACCGGCAGCGTCGCGCCGGCCGGCGCCCACCCGCTGTACGATGCGGTGCACAATCGCCGCTTGCTCGAGCGCGAAAGCGAAATCACGGCGGCGTTCGCGGCCATCGAGCCCGCGCTGAAGGAAGCCGCGGCGCTTCAATACGAGAATGGGGCGGCTGATCGTATCCAGCAGCTCGTGCGTGCTCGTCTTGGTTTCGAGTTGCCAGCCTTCTGTCTGCGATCGAGCTGGGTGAAGCCGCTCAACATGCGTGGCTTGTACGCCTACAGCGTGTTCCAGACCTTCCGCCAGCTCGCTGATCGCAACTTCGACCGTAGCTATGCCGACCTCTCGGAAGGCGAGCCAGCGGACGAGGTAATTCGCAAGTGGGGTTTTCACGCAATCGACATCACGCCCTGCGCCGACGGACGATTGAGCGGCGTGGTGGATTATATCCTGCGCGTTCCGCCAGCGGTGGTCGTGCACCGCAAATCCTTCGCCGGCAGCATATTCGACGTCGAGGAGAGCGTACGCTGCTGGGAGCAGATCGAGCTGCGCCGGCACCGCGAGGGCTGGCCGAACGCCGCCAGCGCGCCTACGCGCTATCTCAAGATCGGCGTATTTCACTTCAGCAGTTCGCACCCAAACCACGAGGGATGCGCGGCGCACGGCAGCGACGAGCGCAAGGCTGCGCAGGCGCTGCTCGAGCGCCTGAGCGACTTCGCGCGCGCGATCGAGAACAGCCACTGCTGCGGCGCCTCGGTCGCGACATTGCTCGTCGGCGTCGATACCGATACGGATGCGATCAAGGTGCACGTGCCGGACGCGCGCGGAGAGACCAGTCTGACGCGCTATATCGACAACCGGATGCTGTTCGAGCGCACCGCGAACCTCGCGCGCGACGAGGCCAAGGAGGCGATTCGGCTCGCCGTCGCCGAGTGCGCGGACGTGTCGCCGGACGATGCGGTGACCGAGGGCATGCGCTGGTTCTGCGCCTATCTCCTCAAGAAAAACATGGCACAGATCGACTACGTGCGCGCCTATCACGACGGCTGCTACGCGGACCTCGGTCACACCGAGCGCTTCATCACCGTCGGCGACAGCTTCGACGACGTGCAGATGCGCAATCTTGCCTACCAGGCACAGATGGAAACGATCGAGGAGGGGGCGGCCGACATGGATGTGGGCATCAAGATTTTCCGGAAGGTGAACATGGCGCACGACCTGCCCATCCCGGCTTTCATCTATTTCCGCTACGACGGACGGGTGCCGGGCGCGCGCGATCGCGCGCTGGCGCGCTGCCGACGGCTCACTAGCGCGATCGAGGTACGCTACCCGGAACTTGTGCGCGAGGGCTGGCTTTATACGTATGGGACGGTCAAAAACCTTGTGCCGGGCAGCAAGCTCGAGGATATCGACGTGCTGGCGGCGCCGGATGGTCGGCGGCAAGTCTGCGGTTGCAACAAATCGGAGTCAGAGCAATGAAGATCTGTCAGGTTGAAAAGACGCTGGTCGCGACCGCGCGTATCGGCCAGCTCGGCAACCGGCGGTTGCTGGTGGTCAAGGAGCGTGGCAGCAGCGGCAAGCAAGTGGCGGTCGACCCGGTGGGCTGCAAGCCCGGCGACTGGGTCATCGTAGTCGGCAGCTCTGCCGCGCGCACCGCCGCCGGAAGCAATGATTACCCGAGCGATTTCACCATCGTCGGTATCATCGATTATTGGGAAGAGACGGAAAAGGAGATGAAGCAGTAATGGAGATACATCGCGTCGTTCGCGACCTGGTGACGACCAAACGCAATTTCTGGTTGGCGGCGAAACCGCTGCGCGTGGTCGAGGACTACAAGGGCGACCTGAGCGTCGCCGTGGATCCGATCGGCTGCAAGCCGGGCGACTTTGTCATCACGATCACGATCTCGGCGGCGCGCATTGCCGCCGGGAATCCGATGATCACCACCGACATGACGATCGGCGGGATCATCGATCACTGGAGCGAGGAAGAGTGGCGCTCTTGACCAGGGCAGGCCGGAGAGCCGTTTTGTGGATTGTTCAACTATTGATTGAGATGACAGGAGACTGAATATGGCAAACGAAAAAATGGGTATTGCCCTGGGCATGATCGAGACCCGCGGTCTGGTGCCGGCGATTGAAGCCGCCGACGCCATGACCAAGGCCTCGGAAGTGCGCCTGATCGGCCGGCAATTCGTGGGCGGCGGCTACGTCACCGTGTTGGTGCGCGGCGAGACCGGCGCGGTCAATGCCGCGGTGCGCGCCGGCGCCGACGCCTGCGAACGCGTGGGCGATGGGCTGGCGGCCGCGCACATCATTGCGCGTCCGCATGCGGAAGTGGAAGGCGTCCTGCCGACCAGCCCGACGGTCTGATTCACCGACGGTCTATTTAGAGACAGGAGCAGCATCATGGCAAACGAAAAAATGGGTATTGCCCTGGGCATGATCGAGACCCGCGGTCTGGTGCCGGCGATTGAAGCCGCCGACGCCATGACCAAGGCCTCGGAAGTGCGCCTGATCGGCCGGCAATTCGTGGGCGGCGGCTACGTCACCGTGTTGGTGCGCGGCGAGACCGGCGCGGTCAATGCCGCGGTGCGCGCCGGCGCCGACGCCTGCGAACGCGTGGGCGATGGGCTGGCGGCCGCGCACATCATTGCGCGTCCGCATGCGGAAGTGGAAGGCGTCCTGCCGACCAGCCTGGATGGCGGTGGCGGTGGTCGCGACAGTGATGTCAGCAAATCGTAGGCCATGAACGGTGCCGTTTCACGGACGTGAAGGCCATGTCCGGGCATCCGCACATCATCGCCTATCTGCAGCGGGCCGTGGGCCACGAGTTCAGCGCTGCCCAGCAGTTTACGTTGCAGGCGGTGCAGGCGGAACACCTGGGGCTCGGATTGTTCGTCGATGAACTGCGCGCCGGCGCCGTCGATGAACTGCGCCATGCCGAGGCGTTTGGTCGCCGCCTGCACGAGATCGGTGCCGGATCGCCGTCCGTGCAAGCGGCCGCGCGTCCGGTCGGGCGCACGCTGGCGGAGTTGCTGCGCTTCGGTCTGGCGACGGAAGCCGACGCCATGCGGCTCTACGCCGAGGCGCTGCGGTTCTGCGAGCGTGTGAGGGACGCTGGGAATGCCGAGTTGTTCGCGCGTATTCATCGTGACGAGGTGCAGCACTACCAGGAATTGGAGCGCCGGCTGCGGGAGCACGGCGTGGAGATGAAGCATCATTAGGTTGGAGCCGTTGCCGCCAGCCTGCTGACGGAGGTGCGCATGTCGGAGAGCTCGAAGACCGTGGACGGCTGGACTCGCAACGAGCGCCCGGCCAACCTGTACCGGCGGTTCGCCTTCAATGACTACGCCGGCACGCGGGATTTTTTAGACCGGCTGGCGGCGCTGTCCAAGGAGACTGATCGCTATCCGGACATCAGTTTCGGAAAAACCTACGCCAACGTCACCATCCATGCGGATGACGGCAAGACGCTGACGTCGGACGATTTCGATTTTGCGCGTCGCGTGAACGCGTTCGTGTCGGTGGGCGGAGGATGAGTTCCCGCGTCTTCGCGGTCGCCAACCAGAAAGGCGGTGTCGGTAAGACCACGCTGGCCGTGAATCTCGCCGCTGGGCTCGCGCGCCGCGGGTCATGTGTAGTACTCGATGCGGACCCGCAGGGATCGGCCTCGAGCTGGGTGCGTTTCGCGACGACGCCATCGAACCCGGTGGTGCCGGTGATCGAGGTGATGGCCGGAGTGCACGAGACCGTGGAGGCCGTGCGCGACGAGTACCGGTATCTGGTGATCGACTGCCCGCCCTCGACGGATTCGCCGCGCGTGGCGCAGGCGCTGGGTTGCGTCGACTGTCTGCTGATTCCGGTTTTGCCTTCACCAATGGATCTGTGGGCCAGCACACGTATCGAGGACATGGTGAAGGCGGCGCGCTCGGGCAATCCCGGACTGCGCGCCTTTCTGGTGCTGAACCAGATGGAGGCGCGCAACGCCATGGCCCGTGGCATGGAAGAGGTGTTTCGCGAGTTTACGGTGCCGGCGCTGCGCAGCGGTCTTGCGCGACGGGCGATATACCGCACGGCGGCACTCGAGGGGCGCAGTGTGTATGACCTCGGCTCGCGCGGTGAATCCGCCGCGAAAGAAATCGAATCGGTGATTGCGGAGGTACTGGCGGCATGAGCAAGAAGATCGGATCGAAGCTGGCGGAAAGTCTGAGGCAGAGGCGTTCCCATCCTCCGGGCGAAGCGCTGCGTCCGGAATTGACACAGCCCCTGTCGTCGCCGCCCGCGCGCAAGGCACCGGTTTCCGGCGAACAGCCCGTGCAACAGGTTGCGCAGGAGCCGCCCGCGAGTAACGGGGTTCTCCATCCGTCGCGGATCTGGCCCGACTGATACCGGATCCGCCAACGTTCTTCGCCGTCGCCGACCGTCACATGAAAAACACCACTCTTCGCCAGCTCACCGTGTTTCTGACTGCCGCACGCCATCTGCACTTCACGCGTGCAGCTCAAGAGCTGGGCATGACGCAGCCGTCGGTTTCCATACAGATCCGGCAGCTCGAAGAGAATCTCGGTGTTGCGCTGTTCGAGCAGATCGGCAAGCGAACCTTTCTCACCGAAGCGGGCCAGGAGATCTATCGCTACGGCCAAAGGATCCGTCAGCAGCTGGCCGAAGCCGAGACCGTCCTGGAACGCCTCAAAGGCGCGCAAGGCGGGCAGCTGCGCCTCGCCATCGGTCGAACCGCCAAATACTTCATCCCGCGGCTGATCGCCGCATTTACACTGACGCATCCGGACATCGCGATTGATCTGCACATCACTGGCCGCGATGGATTGCTGGCCCAGCTGGAAAACAACGAGCGCGACATGGTAGTGATGGGTTCGGTGCCCGAGGACGATACCTTGGACGCACAGCCGTTCCTGGAGGATCCGCTTGTTGTGATTGCCCCACCGGGTCATCCACTGGCCGGCAAATCCAAGATACCGCCGGCCGAGCTTAGCACGGAGCGGTTCCTGATGCGTGAATCCAGATCGGATACGCGCGAGGTGACTGATGATTTCTTCCGGCGGCAGGGAATCGAGCCTCGGACCACCATGATCATCAACAGCAACGAGGCGATCAAGCAGAGTGTGCAGGCCGGTATCGGTATCGCGTTGGTGCCGACCCAGAGCGTGGTGCTGGAGCTCGAAGTCGGGCGTCTGGTGAGGCTCGATCTGGATGCACTGGCGCCGCAGCGTGTGTGGTATCTGGTTAACCGTCGCGAAAAGCGCTTCTCCGCGGTCGCCGAGGCGTTCCGGAATTTCGTGTTGGATAAGGAACGGCAATGCATCGAAGCCTGCATGCAGCGCAGTTCGCCTCGCGATATCCACGGTCTCACCCAGCAGATACAACAAGGCTAACCGATGCCGGCGAGCCTCGAATCCAGTCAGGCCCCGGCGTGTGTCCGGGAGGGTCGTACATGACGAGTCCGTCGCTTCCTGTCGTCAACGTGGCGGTCGCCGTGGCGCAGCGTGCCGACGGCTGTGTCCTGCTTGCCGAACGCCCGAAGGGAAAGGTCTCGGGCGGTTTCTGGGAATTTCCCGGCGGCAAATTCGAGATCGCCGAAGATGCCAGGCGTACGCTCGCGCGGGAACTGCATGAGGAAGTCGGGATCGAGTTCGATACCGCCTACCCGTGGATGACCTATGACCATGCTTACGACGACAAGGTCGTGCGACTGCATGTGTTTCGCGTGCTGTCGTGGCGCGGCACGCCGTACGGCCGCGAGGGCCAACGCATCGCGTGGGAGGACCCGGCGGCCGTTACGGTGGCGCCGTTACTCCCGGCCAACAAGCGCGTCTTGGATGCGCTCAACCTGCCACCGGTGTATGTCATCACCCAAGCCAGCAAGTACGGGGTGTCGGCCTTCATGCCGCGACTGACGGCCGCGCTTCAATCCGGCGTGCGACTGATACAGGTGCGCGAACCCCGGATGACGTCCGAGCAGCTCGCGCAGTTTGCGCGTCGTGTCGTCGCGTTTTCCCGTCGCTACCAGGCACGTGTGCTGGTGAACGGTGACGTTGCCGCTGCCCTGCGCGCGGGTGCCGACGGGGTGCATCTGCCGGCAGAGCAACTCATGCGCCTGTCCGCGCCACCGGCGATCGGCTTCTGGGCGGCCTCGTGTCACCGTCCCGAAGAGTTGGCGCAGGCGACACGCCTGCACGCCAATTTTGTTGTGGTGTCCCAGATATTGCCAACCGCCAGTCATCCGGGCCGCCGCGGTCTGGGCTGGGACCAATTCGCCGTATTGACGCGCAATTGTCCATTACCCGTTTACGCCCTGGGCGGAATGCACTTGGATCTGCTGGAGACGGCTATGCACCACGGCGCACATGGCATCGCCCTGCAGAGCGAGGTCTGGTAACCAGGGCCGGTACTCTGCATGAGAAACGAGACGGCAAGCCGTGTACACATTTCCCGGCAGCCACGCGCTAAATGCGCCTGCAGCGATGGCAAAGTGTATTGCGCACCGATTGGGTCGCTGGTATCGCTCAGGTGCTGCCAACACATCGGTTAAGAGGATTGGCTATTAGCGAGGAACCCATCAATGTCTGATAAAAGCGATTCTTTCCACAAACCGCAGTTTCCCTCGGCCCCCGGTCAGGCCAATAAAGCCCCCACCGTCGAGGATGCTCTTGCCGCGGCGCAGGAACTGAAACCCATGATCGGTGTCGTTCGCCGCATGGCGCGTGAACGCCGCGCTGCCATTGCTCAGCGGGGCAAATTGGCATTGCCGACTGAGGAACAATAGATCGATTGCGCATCCTGCTCACCATCGGTGGAAGTATCGATCACCGGTCGGAGATGGAGTGGCATTTGTGAGCCACGGAGGGGCCGGCGAGTTTTGATTTCAATGTAACAGAACGGGAGTCGGGTATGGCAAGTGATAAAATGGGCATTGCATTGGGTATGATCCAGACTTGCGGTCTGGTGCCGGCGATTGAAGCCTCCGATGCCATGACCAAGGCCTCGGAGGTGCGGTTGAACGGCCGGCAGCTCGTCGGCGGCTATGTTACGGTTCTGGTGCGTGGCAAAACCGGCACGGCAATCCGCGCCGGGCACGCCAGCGGCCGACCTGCCCCCTCGCGTCTTGTCCCGTGCGCGATATGCGCACCAGAACGGTTGGTCGCCATCCGCGAGCCTCTATCGTACCTGGAACGGCCCTTACCGCGAGCGCATGTGGCCGGATTGATTCGTGAAGTACACCACCCGGTGACAGCTCACTTTCTTCATGACCGTCGCGCAACATTTTCACTTTACACACGCGGGGGAGGTGCCCGGTACTACTTAGCTTTCGATCTCATTGCAGATCGAGCAGCCCGTGGACCATCTCGGCGTAGCGTTGTTCGAGCAGATTGGCCAGCGCATCTGCCTCCTCGACATGGCGATTGTCTCGCCGCAAAGCGTCACGATCGAGCGCGAGGCCGGACGGCTCACGGTTCTCGATGTTGCCTCGATGTCTTTGCAATGCACCCGGCACCTCGTTCATCGACTGGAGAAGCGCTTTTCCTGCGTGACCGAGGTGTTCTGGAGCTTTGTACTGCAGAAGCTCCGTTGCCACATGGCGGGCGTGGCGAGCGATCCCTCGCCACCGGGGCAGCGGCGTCACACCGTCAACTAGACCGGAAGCGCACCGCCCATGCCGCTCGTTGATGCGAGAGACCTGTTCGAGCACGCCGGCAGCCACGGCTACGCCGTGTGTGCCTTCGACCTGGCGGGCCTCGATTTCCTGGCCGCGGCGGTGACCGCTGCCGAGAATTGCCGGGCACCTGCGATCCTGGGTGTGGCGGAACCGCACCTCGACCATCTTGCTGCTGAATATTTCTTGCCGGCGGTCGAAGCGGCGGCGCGCTGCGCCTCGGTTCCGGTGGCGATTCAATTCACCCGCGCGGCCTCGGTCGCCGCCGCGGCGCGCGCGATCGGTCTCGGGTGCAACGGCGTGGCGCTGAACGGATTAGGGCGCACGCCCGAGGAGCATATCGCCCGGACCCGCACGGTGGTCGAAATGGCGCGCGGCCGCGGCGTGCCTGTGGAGGGAGGGCTGAACGCAATCGTGCACCTTCCGGGCGAGCTGCCCGCCTCGCTCGACGCCGTCCGCCGGTACGTCGAGTGTACCGGTGTTGATATCCTGGCGGTTGCAGACGCCTCGCCGGTTCCGCGGGCAAGACTGGATTTCGCGCGGCTCGAAAAAATCCGCAGCGTGACGGCGCTATCGCTGACCGTGGACGCCGTCCGGGACTTCACCGACGCCGAGTATCGGCGACTGGTCGAGTGCGGTGTCGCCAAGATCCACCACTACGCCGGTCTGTCGCGCGCCGCCGGCGAGTGCCTGCGGCGCAATGTGCGCGCCACTCCGCGCAACGGCTACCTGCGCCTGACGAAAGGCGTGCAACAGGCACTCGGCGCGGAAGTCGAGCGCTGTTTGCGGCTGTCGGGTTCGGTCTGGCGCGCGCCGGAGGCTCAGGCGCACTGCCGGCCATGGGGGACCTGTGGAGCATTGCATCCTGTATAACGTCGCGCCCGGTGGGGACGAAAGCGAGCGCGCGGCGCGGGCCACGATGGCCGACGGCCGCCGACTTCTCGGTGCGATCCCGGGCATGCGCACCGTGTTCACCGGGCGCGCCGTGCGCCCGGACGCCCGATACCGATACTGCTGGCTGGTGCGCTTCGGCCATCCGGCCGTCATCGAAAGCTATCGCGATCATCCCGACCACGCTGCGTTCACCGACGGTCATTTTCGCCGGCTCACGCCCGACTGGCTGAGCCCCGACTTCGAGGGAGTGCCGTGACGGGCGCCGAGCCGCTCGTGAACGTTGCACTGGCTGTGGTGCAGCGCGGCGACGGTCGTGTGCCGCTCGCCGATCGCTCGCGCGGCAAGATTGCGGGCGGCTACTCGCAGCTGCCGGGCGGCAGTTTCAATGCCCTCGAGAAGTCGGAGTGGGTGCTCGCGCGAAAGCTGCACGAGGGGATCGATTTCAAGCTTGATCGCACGCATCCGTGGATCACCTGCGAGCACGAATACTTCAACAAACGCGTGCGGCTGCGATCCTTCGGCGTCACCGTATGGCGCGGCGCCACGTGCGGGAGCGAAGGCCGGCGCGTATCCTGGGAAGACCCCGAGGCGGCGACGATCGCGCCGTTCCTGCCGGCAAATGCCTTGGTGCTTGAGGTTCTGCCCGATTCTGCGGCTTGGGAAGCGATGCGCGACTGGCTTGCGTGCGAGGCGGGCCGCAGCGGCGCTAACGGAAACATTGGCGTCGCAATCCTATGAGCGTATTGCTGCTGTTCCGCGCCATGAGCGATCTGACGCGCGCCTGCCGTGAGGCGAGCGAGATTCTCGCGATTCAATATTGCTCCCGGAAGCATGACGAAAGCGACGCGGAGGTGCTCGGGACATGGATTGAACCGAGTATGGTGCAAGAGTTTCCCGTTGCGCGGACCAGCCGTGACCAGTCTGGCGCACGCTGGACGTTTCCCGTGGGCGAGTCCGCCGGCGTCCCATACGTCTGGATGATGCGCTGGCTCGACGTTGCGGATGGCACCGGCTGTGACGATGTGCGGAATTTCATCGTGCAGGCGCTGATGGAAAATTCCATGCCAAACGGTGCGGTCAGCGTGTCTGGCCAGTTTGCGCCGGTGTTTGCAGCGAATACAGTGGCGGAGGCGCTACAGGACAAAATGCGGTGCCTGCGCGAACGATTCCCCGATGGCCTCTCGCTGCCTCTGTTCCAGGGCCCGGTCACGGGGCGATTGTTGTGGTTCCAGGGAGGCGGGGCCGACGGATGACGCGTACCGACGTGTTTGTATCAGGTGCCACCTGGCCGGCAGTTTTGCATCGAAGAGATGGTGACCGATTTCGTTGCCACCAACAGCCACTGGCGCATTGCAGTGTGCTGCACCGAATTCACGACCCTTGCGGAGTGATGCGATGACAACGTCCCTTATCGGCGTGGTGATGGGTAGCAGCAGCGACTGGAAAGTCATGCAACATACAGTCGCCGTGCTCAAGGACTTCGGTGTGCCGCACGAGGCGCGCGTCGTGTCCGCCCACCGCACCCCCGACCTTCTCTATAAATACGCAGAGGACGCGCCCGGCCGCGGGCTGCACTGCATCATTGCCGGCGCCGGTGGCGCTGCGCACCTGCCGGGCATGCTCGCGGCCAAAACCGCGTTGCCAGTGCTAGGCGTGCCCGTGACCTCACGCGCCCTGAAGGGCCTGGATTCGCTGCTGTCCATCGTGCAGATGCCGAAGGGGATCCCGGTCGCGACCTTCGCTGTAGGCGAAGCCGGTGCGGCCAACGCCGCGCTTTTCGCCGTGGCTATGCTCGCACACCACGACGCGCGGCTTGCCGGTAAGCTCGCCGATTTCCGCCGCCGCCAGACCGCCAAGGCGCGCGCCATGAGGCTGCCGAAATGATCCTGCCCGGCGCCACCCTCGGCGTGGTCGGCGGCGGCCAGCTCGGGCGCATGTTCGCGATCGCCGCCCAGCGCATGGGCTATCGAGTTGCAGTACTTGATCCGGACCCGGACAGCCCGGCCGGACGCTTGGCCGAGTTCCACCTCGAGGCGGATTACGCCGACCGGCAAGCGCTCGACGAGCTCGCGCGCCTGTGCGCCGCCGTGACCGTCGAATTCGAGAACGTGCCGGCAGAGAGTCTTGAACGTCTCGCGCGCACCCGACCGGTGCGCCCTGGGGCCGCGGCGGTTGCCATCGCCCAGGACCGCATCCGCGAGAAGCGCTTTCTCGCGGAGTGCGGTCTTACCGGTGTGCCGTTCTCGGTCGTGCGCGACCGCAGCGAACTTGCCGTCGCGCTCGCGCGCCTCGGTGGCTCCGCCGTGCTCAAGCGCGCCCGCTTGGGTTACGACGGCAAGGGCCAGGTGCGGGTGCGCAGCTTTGCCGAGGCGCTTGCCGCCTTCGAGGGTTTCGGTGGTGAGCCCTGCGTGCTGGAGAAGCTGTGCGCACTTCAGACGGAGATCTCGGTCGTTCTGGCGCGCGGTGCGGACGGTGCCACCGTTGTCTATCCCGCGATCGAAAACCGCCATCGGCGTGGGATTCTCGACACCAGCTTAATCCCGGCGCGCGCGCCGCGGGCCGTAACGCGCGCAGCCGTGGACGCGACCGTGCGTATCGCTGGCGCGCTCGACTACGTCGGCGTGCTGGCAGTCGAGTTTTTCGTGTCGAACGGCAGGTTACTTGTCAACGAGATCGCGCCGCGCCCGCACAACAGCGGTCACGTCACCCTCGATGCCTGCGTTAGCTCCCAGTTCGAGCAGCAGGTGCGCGCGCTCTGCGGATTGCCGCTCGGCGACCCAGCGCTTTTGTGCCCGGCGGTGATGACCAATCTGCTCGGCGACCTCTGGGCTCTAGGCGCGCCGCGCTGGGAGGCGATCCTGCGAGAACCGCGCGCCAAGCTCCATTTGTACGGCAAGCGCGCGGCGCGCCCCGGACGAAAGATGGGGCACTTTACCTGCCTTGGCGACACGCGCGATGAGGCCAGCGCCCGGGCCGTGAAGGTCTGGCGGATCCTGGTGCGCAAGGCGAAGGCGCCGCGCCGGTCGCGGCCGGTGCAGCACGCGGCAGCGCGCGGGTGACGGCGCCGTGCAGCGGCTGACTTTTACCCGCCCCGACGACTGGCACGTGCACCTGCGCGATGATGCGGTGCTGCGCGCAGTGCTCCCTGACACGGCCCGGCGCTTCGCACGCGCCATAGTCATGCCCAATCTCGACCCGCCGGTGCGCACGGTGGATGAGGCGCGCGCCTACCGCGAGCGTATCCTAGCCATTTTACCCGCCGGCCTGTCCTTCGAGCCGCTCATGACGCTCTATCTCACCGACCACACCGCGCCGGCCGAGATCGCGAAGACGAAAGCGAGTAGTTTCGTGCACGCGATCAAGTACTACCCGGCCGGGGCCACCACAAACTCCGAAAGCGGCGTCACCGACCTCGAGCGCGTGTACTCGGTGTTCGCCGAGATGGAAAGACTCGACCTGCCGCTGCTGCTGCATGGCGAGGTAAACGATCCCGGCGTGGACGTCTTTGACCGCGAGGCGGTGTTCGTGGAGCGTCATCTCGCGCCTCTCGTGCGCTTATTCCCCAAGCTTCGCATGGTGCTCGAGCACGTAACGACGAAAGAGGGTGTGGCCTTCGTCGAGCAGGCCGGTCCGAACGTGGCGGCCACGATCACCGCGCACCACTTGCTGTTAAACCGCAACAACCTGTTCGTCGGTGGCCTGCGCCAGCACCTCTATTGCCTGCCGGTGTTGAAGCGTGAGGTGCACCGCCGAGCGCTCGTCGCCGCGGCCACGGGCGGCAACCCGAAGTTCTTCCTCGGTACCGATAGCGCGCCGCACGGCCGGCGCGCCAAGGAATCTGCCTGTGGCTGCGCGGGGATTTACACGGCGCACGCCGCACTCGAATTGTACGCCGAGACCTTCGAGCGCGCCGGCGCGCTCGACAAGCTGGAAGCGTTCGCGAGTTTTCATGGGCCGGATTTCTACCGCCTGCCGCGCAACCGCGACACCGTGACGCTGGTTAAAGAATCCTGGCACGCCCCCGCGGAAATTCCGCTCGGTGACGATTCGCTGGTACCTCTGCGCGCGGGCGAAACGGTGTCTTGGCGAATGACCACAGGCGCCCCTTAGTGCCTCTCTCAAGGATAGTGGCAACCGATCGCCTTCAGGCGAAGAGAGTTCGGCGAAATGGCCGCGGTGTAGGCGGCCATAAGTTAGACGACAGACAAACCTTGAACTTCCCCCGCTTCCGTGGAAACCGGACTAAGCAACTTTCATGGTCGCCTCGAACTTAGCCTGTGAACGGAAGCCAAAGGTCGAATGACGACGTTGCGGATTGTTCAAGCCAACAACACAGCGCCCATGTTACCGAGTCGCGGATAGTTTTTCACACGTGGCATCCGTGGCACGGGTGCTCGCTGATCATTCTGGGCACGTTCATCGAAAGCGAGCGAATTGGTGTACGTGAAATCGAGACAAGGTCACCAAAATTGAGATGGGTCATCGTTCCGTGAAAATATGGGTCAAACGATCATGCAATTCAACACATGTCGACCAATTTGACGATATGTCCTATCGGACATATCACTAGCAACGCGCATGGAAGCTAAAGACAAGCCGTTGGTGTGACTCCACGGCGGGGTCAAGACGCCGCGCTTCTCCCAAGCCGCTCGGATTGAGGCAGCGGCTCCTGCTGCGGCGGTTGCAGGAAGGCGAGAATCTTGGTTTGCCGCACTCGCAGCCGATGACGTCCATTGACCCGAGGTGTCACGAGCTTCGTATCAATGACCAGCGTGTCACGTGGCGGATAGTCGTAATGTCCAAATACAGCACCGGAAGAATTCACGCCGCTTTTCGGTAGTAATAATTGAGCATCCCGCCAAGGCGTTGCCGCTGGCTGACGGAACCTTGGGGCCGGGGAGGGGCAGCCGTAACGGGTTTCAGCAGCCGGTTCCCCATCCCTTGATGATTACGTTCAACATGATAATGGGCCATATACTCTCGGACAGCATGCCGAAGCGACCCTGCACCCAAGAAGATTATTCGGTTGAGGCATTCCTCCTTGATCGAGCCCACGAACCGCTCCGCGAAAGCATTCAGATTCGGTGAACGCGGCGGCAGGCGAATAATCTCGATGCCGTGGTCCTGGAGCGGACAGCGAAAGGCCGCGGAATACTTGGCGTCGCGGTCGAGAAGGAGGTGGCACATGCGGCGAAGGAACCCATCCACTGCATCGGTAAGGTTACGTGCCACGTGCATCATCCAAGGCTCATTCGGATTCGTCGTGATGCCCGCGATAGGTACGGCACGGGTGGCGAGTTCGATGACGAGCAGGACAGGGAAGGTAACGAGTCCCCCCAATGTCATCACCTCGACCGTCAGGAAATTGGCGGCAGCCAGACCTTCCCAATGGGCCTTGAGGAAGGTCGACCAGGCAGTGCGCTTGCCACGTTCCGGTGCCGGTTCGATGCCGTGTTCTTTCAGGATGTTGGCGATTGTCCGCGTCCTGCCTCATGCCCCAGATTGGCAAGCGCCCCTTGGATTCGGGTGTAGCCCCAGGAGGGGTTGTCCTGCGCCCTCCGCAAAATGAGGTCGGCGAGCTCGCTCATCACACGCGGCCGTCCTGGACCACGCCGATGACTAGTGTCCCCCTTACGGGCCACGAGCTCCCGATACCCGCGCAGGAGGCTATCGGGGGTAACGAGGGTTTCGAGTTCACGCAGCGCCTGGTATCCCAAGACCCGCGCTTTCCTCGCCAGTCGCCGTCTTTCCGCATCGGTGAAGCGAATTCGCCGACCACCCAGGCGTTTTTTAAGCAGGCGATTTTCTTGCCGTGAAGATACTCGATCACCTCCTGCTGGTGTCGGTTCATCCAACCCGCGAACATCAGGAGCAGCCGTTGTAAGGGCGAAGCCAACAGGGCCGCGATGATAGCGAGCGCATCATTAATGCGCGCTGTTGAGATTTACGTTTGACACGTTGTAGTATCGTTCGGGATTTTGGACAGTACGGGAGTCCATACACGTTGAAAATCCTCAAGACCTCGCTGATTGGCTAAACAGCGAGCTTACCACCCACATTGCCAATACTGTGCTCAACCACCGGTACGTTTCGGCCTCGAGCGATGCGCGGCCGATTCGATGCGCGTGCGCAGGTCTTCGGGCGCATAGAATACGAAAGCTCGGCCACGCTTGCGCTGTTCGAGGAGATTGAAGTGCGCAAGGTGCAACAGGTCGGTGCGCGCAGTCTGTAGCGTAATACGGTGCGAGCGGCGGTGGCTTTCCACGGTGTAGCCGTGCCCAGCGTGTTTGAGCGCATGGCTCAGGATCGCCACCTGGCGATGGTTAAGCTGGTCGGCAAGCCCTGGCGCATGTCGCAGCAGGCGTTCGGCCGAGCGTTGATCGGCGGTTTTACGGGCGAGGTAGTCGTACAACGCCTCGATGGCGCGCTCTATGACCGACAACTGGTGGATAATGAAATAGGTCGTGTCGTTGTTGTCGGTTTCGCTATGCAGATAGGCGCGTCCATATTGCGCCGGCGCCGGCTTGATGAGCCGTGAGATCGACACGTATTCCATGAGCCAATAACCAGAGCGTGCCAGGCTCCAATAAAAGAGTGCGCGCGCCGTCCGACCGTTGCCGTCCACGAACGGGTGATCGTACGCTAGCATGTAGTGCAGCAGAATAGCGCGGATCACTGGGTGGACAAACGGCTCGCCGTCCGTTTCGTTGGCGAAAGCGCAGAGCCGCTTCAGCCTCTGCGGTAAACTTGCCGCCTCGGGCGGGTCATGCAACACCACCGAATACTGCGCATCCATGACCCGGATCTTTTCGTTCTCGCGGCGCAACCGGCCGGCGGCCGAGGCATCGTCGAGCGCTCCCTCGCTCACCATGCGATGCATGCCAAGCACCATCTCTGGATTCAGAGGTTCATCGCGCAACTCGCGGATATGCTCCATGACCCGGAAGTTGTTGAGAATCATGCGTTCGCTGCGGTCACGTGGTTTGCGTCCGCTGCGCAGCATGGCCTTAGCCTCTTCGCGCGTGGTGGCCGCACCCTCAAGCTGGCTCGATGTGATTGCTTCCTCGATCAACGAACTGACCAGATAACGGTCACGGTCTTCGCCGGAAACGATCGATTTGCCCATGGCCACCAGCCCGCCAACGCGCCGGTCGATGTCGTGCAACGCGCGCAACACCGGATCGAGCATACCGAAAAGAACTGGATGCTCGTGCTTGTCCTGAAACGGCAGCTGCTTCAGGAGCCCCTGCCGGGCAATCTTGATGCCGGCCCACCAAGCCTCATGGGAAAGACCCTGCGGCGCTGTGCGGTGGCGCAGTTCATCCCAATGAAAATACCGGCCTGCGACCAGGGGGCCAAGCTGGAGGCCCAGCACCCGGGGCAATTCCTTCGGCCCGAGTCTGGGCAGTAGCTCTGACAAAGGTGGTGGCGACAAGGACATTTTCATGCCGATTCCGGACCTGCTAGTTCTGTCATGATTAGCATCATGTTGGCAGTATAGCCTACAACTGCTAATTGTTGTAAAAATAGCAGTACATTAGCCTGTCCCTGGCGCATTCCAATTCATGTCGCCACCGGTACGTGATAATAAAAACTCAGCCATGACGGACCCCCGCCGAAAGAAGAATCAGGCCGGTACTGGCCTGCCAACCCGCGCCGCACGACATCCTTGCCGATCGGGATGCCCAAGGTGCTGGAGATGATAAACGCGCTCCTCAGGCAACCGAATCGAGGATTGCGCTGCTTGATCTCAACGATAACGCGAATTAATGCCGTGGAAGGCCCCTGCGGCCCTGGTTGCGCACAATGCCGGGATGAAAACAGCCGGCGATATTTACGCTCAATCAGCACCGGGTGGAATCGAAGCAGGGTAGAGGGCCTGATGACCACCGCGGCCCGAAGCAGTCGGCGCGGCATGAGGAAGAGCGAGAGCTATTTCAGTAAAATCCGGTCAGCCGGCGACAATGCCGGTGTCCGATGTCGAGAACGGTTGATCACAAGCAACGG
>NZ_JBTSRB010000045.1:0-25034 GCF_054637675.1 Metallibacterium sp. | reverse complement strand
GCGCAGCGAGGCGGACCGCCTCGCCGGCGCCGCGGTGCTGGCGCGCGCGGTGCCGGACTTGCCCACGGTACTGACCTATCAGACTTTCCTGGCGCGCGCGAAAGCCGCGCCCGGCGCCGGCGCCGCGGTGCAGTGGGTGGCGCTGGGCAACTGCGGCAAGGTCGGTCCGCAGCCCGAGGATTGCATCGATCCCAAGGCGCTGGCGCGGCTGGAGCAACTCGCCCCGGACAACGCCGCGGTGTGGCTGCTGGCGTTTGATCACGCGCGCCAGCGCGGCGACGACAAGGCCGCGCGCACGGCGCTGGCGCGCGCCGCCGCGGCCACGGAATTCAGCACCTACTACGGCGTGCTGCTGCATGCCGTGCTCGAAACCACGCGCGCATTGCCGATGCCGGCAGCGCTGGTGCACGAACTCACCGGCGCGGACGGCAACGCCTACGCGGCGACCTACATGATCGCCGCCGGCAACGTGATGTATCTGCCCACGCCGTCGCTGGCGCCGGTGTTCGAGGCCTGCAAGGCCCCCGGCAAGAACGCCATGCTGCGCGCGCAGTGCGTGCGCATCGCGCACCTGCTGGCGTGGGGCGATACGGTGATCGCGCGCGCCGCCGGCCTGGCCCTGCAGGAACGTCTTGCCGATGGCGCCGATGCGCGCGCGCACGTCGCCGCCGAGCGCCGCACGCTGGCGTGGCAGACCCAGCAGTTCGCCGTGCAAGTGCTGAAGGCGCGCAACGACCGCGCGTTGGCCGCCAGGCTGGTGCAACTGGTGCTGGAAGGCGGTACTGAAAACTCGATCCAGCTCGCCCTGTTGCGCAGCGTCGGCATCGACACCACGCCGCCGCTGGATTGGCAGTCCGGGCCATGAGCCACCAACGGGCATCAGCACGCGCGGACTGGCGCGGCGCGGCGCATGGTGCCACCGCGTGCGCTCCAGCATGAGCGTGCCCGACCTATCCAGCCCAGCGCCCGCGCTGGCACCCGAGCGCACGCGTTATCCGGTGCTGGGCGCGATCAGTTTTTCGCACCTGCTCAACGACATGATGCAGTCGTTGATGCTGGCCATCTATCCGCTGTTCAAAAGCAACTTGCACCTGAGCTTCGGGCAGATCGGCCTGATCACGCTGGCTTACCAGATCACCGCTTCGATCCTGCAGCCGCTGGTGGGCTTGTACAGCGACCGCCGGCCGCACCCGTATTCGTTGTCGATCGGCATGGGTTTCACTTTCATCGGATTGCTGCTGCTGGCGCGCGCCGACAGCTTCGCGCATGTGCTGATGGCGGCGGCCTGCGTCGGCATGGGCTCGTCGATTTTTCATCCCGAGTCCTCGCGCGTGGCGCGCATGGCGGCGGGCGGACAGCATGGCCTGGCGCAGTCCATATTCCAGGTCGGCGGCAACGCCGGCAGCGCGCTGGGGCCGCTGCTGGCCGCAGCCATCATCATCCCGCACGGGCAGGCCAGCATTGCGTGGTTTTCCGCTGCCGCGCTGCTGGCCATGGCCGTGCTGTTTTTCGTCGGCCGCTGGTCCGGGCACCAGTCGCGTCCGGGCAAACGCAAGCCGGTCGCGGCGCCGGTCCACGCGCATCCGCCCAGGCTGGTGCGCAAGACCATGGCCGTGCTGCTGGCGCTGGTGTTCTCCAAGTTTTTCTATCTGGCGTCCATCAACACCTATCTGATTTTTTATCTGCAGCACCGCTTCCACATCGGCGTGCGCGACGGCCAGCTGCACTTGTTCATTTTCCTCGCCGCGGTGGCGGCCGGCACCTTGCTGGGCGGGCCGATCGGCGATCGCATCGGACGCAAGCGCGTGATCTGGGCGTCGATCCTCGGCGTCGCCCCGTTCACGCTGGCGCTGCCTTACGTTGGCCTGGAAGCTTCGGCGGTGCTGACCGCGATCATCGGCTTTACCCTGGCTTCGGCCTTCCCGGCGATGGTGGTGTACGCGCAGGAACTGATGCCCGGCAAGGTCGGCGCGGTGTCGGGGTTGTTTTTCGGCCTGGCGTTCGGGCTGGGCGGCATCGGCGCCGCGGTGCTGGGGCAACTGGCCGACGGCATCGGCATCGTCGGCGTGTACCAGGTGTGCTCGTTCCTGCCGCTGATCGGCCTGCTGGCGTATTTCCTGCCCGATTTGCGCAGCCTGCATCAGGCCCAGACCGCGCCTTAGCCGTTCTCTTTCAGCGCGATGGTCGGAATGCCGGCGCCGTTGAGCTGCTGCTTGATCTTTTCCAGTTGCGCGGCGTTGGCGTAGGGGCCGAGGCGCACGCGGTACCAAGTCTGCTGGCCGATCTTGACCATCTGCACGTGGGCGACGAAACCCTGCAGGGCCAGCTTGGCCTTGACCGCCTGCGCCTTGGCGTTGTCGGGGAAGGCGCCGACTTGCAGCACATAGCCGCCGCTGCTGGTGGCCGGGCCGACCGCGGCTGGGGTCACCCGCGTGCTGGCCACGGCCGGGCTGGCGGCACCGGGTGCGGCGGCCACGCCGGGTGTCGCGTGCGGTGCCGCAGCCTGCGCCTGCGCTTCGGCCTTGGCCTTGGCGCTGAGTTCGGCATCGGGGATCACTACTTCCTTGCCCGGCAGCACCTGGTAAAAATCGAAGCTGGGTTTCCTGGTCGTGCCCGCCTCGGCGATGCCAGCCTCGCCGGTGCCGGGCGCGCTGGCGTTGGGGTTGGCCTCGGGACCGGCGTTGCTGCGCAGGCTGGGAACCCAGCCGCGATGGGCCACGTAGCCCATCGCGCCAGCGCCGATCAGGATGCCGATGCCGACCAGCATCCAGGCCGGCACGTCGCCGCTGCGCACGGCCTGTTTCTTGCGTTTTTCTGCCATCACATCTGCTCCGGGGCGGATACGCCCAACAGGCCGAGACCGTTGGCGAGCACCTGCTGCGTCGCGCGCGCCAGCAGCAGGCGCGCGTCGCGCACATCGGCATCCTCGACCAGAAACGGCTCGGCGTTGTACCAAGTATGCAGAGCGTAGGCGATCTCGCCCAGATACTGCGCGATCTGATGCGGTTCCAGATCACGCGCGGCGGCGTCCACCACCTCGGGATAGCGCGAGATCTCCCACTGCAGCGCCTGCGCCGTCGCACTGTCCAGCCACGTCAGCGCCGCCGTGCCGCGCGCGGCATCGTGCGTCATGCCGCGCTCGCTGGCCTGGCGCAGCACGCTGGCGATGCGCGCGTGCGCGTACTGCACGTAGAACACCGGGTTGTCGTTGCTCCGCGCGCGCGCCAGATCGATGTCGAAGGTGAGCTGCGAGTCGGCCTTGCGCGCGGCCAGAAACCAGCGCGTGGCGTCGCGGCCGGCTTCCTCGATCAGATCGCGCAGGGTCACGTAGCTGCCGGCGCGCTTGGACAGTTTCACTTCCTCGCCGCCGCGCATCACCGTGACCATCTGGTGCAGCACGTACTCGGGATAACCCCGCGGGATGCCGATTTCCAGCGCCTGCAGGCCGGCCTTCACGCGCATCAGCGAGCCGTGGTGATCGGCGCCCAGCTCGGTAATGGCGCGCGTATAGCCGCGCTGCCACTTGCTCAGGTGATAGGCCACGTCCGGCACGAAATAGGTGTAGCTGCCGTCGGACTTGCGCATCACGCGGTCCTTGTCGTCACCGAAGTCGGTGCTGCGCAGCCACAGCGCGCCGCCTTCCTCGTAAGTGTGGCCGTGGGCGACTAGCGCGCGCACGGTGTCCTCGACCTTGCCATCGCTGTACAGCGAGGATTCGAGGAAATACACATCGAAGCGCACGCCGAACGCTTGCAGATCGAGGTTCTGCTCGTGGCGCAGCGCGGCCACGGCGAAGCGGCGGATGGCGTCGATATCCTGCACATCGCCGCTGGCGGTGATGGTCTGACCATCGGCGCTCACGCTCGCGCATGCCACATAACGCCGCGCCAGCTCGCCGATGTACTCACCGCGATAGCCGTCGCCGGGCCAGCCGGCATCGTCCGGGCCAAGGCCCAGCGCGCGCGCCTGCACCGACAGCGCCAGATTCATGATCTGCGCGCCGGCATCGTTGTAGTAAAACTCGCGCGTCACCGCCCAGCCGCTGGCTTCCAGCAGACGCGCGATGCAGTCGCCCTGCGCCGCGGCGCGGCCGTGGCCGACATGCAGCGGCCCGGTCGGATTGGCGGAGACGAATTCCACGCCCACCTGCTGTCCCTGGCCCCGCGCGTTGTGGCCGTAGCGCGCGCCCTCGGCCAGCGCGCGCAGCAGTTCGGCGTGATACGCCGCCGGCGCCAGAAACAGATTGATGAAACCCGGCCCGGCGACCTCGGCGCGTGCCAGCAGCGCATGCGCCGGCAGCGCTGCCACCAGCGCCTCGGCCAGCGCGCGCGGATTCATGCGCGCCGGCTTGGCCAGCAGCAGCGCCACGTTGCAGGCGAAATCGCCGTGCGCGCGCGTCTTGCTGCGCTCCAGCGTGTAGTTGGGTAACGCCTCCTGCGCCGGCAGGCGCGCGTCGCGCTGCAACATGGCGAGGGCGGTATCCAGCAGGGTGCGCAACAAGTCTTTCACGGCGGCTTCGGGTTGGAGCAAACATGGAATCGTAACAGCATGTCCGGCATTTGCCCGGCCTGCGTGGCGCGGGTTCGCGATGCGTACGCCCGCATGCACATGGCAAGCTCTGCGCCCCGTCCTGGCTGTGGATAAGTCTGTGGGCGAGTGGTGGCGCGATGACGCTGGTGCGGGCCTCAAAGCGCGTTATCACGGCATTCATCATAAAATAGCTTTTACAAACAGTGTGTTGCATGGCATTCCGCTGAAATTGCTTTGACATCAACGGCTAATCACCACCATTGAGGACCTGTGTACAAGTCCTGCCTGCCAGGCGCGTGGTCGCGTCACCATGGTTTGTGCAGTTTGTACAAACCATGGTGCCGTAGGGCATGTACCAACCATGCCGCACTGCGATCGGTATCAAGGTTGCTGCTGCACGCGTGATCTCATTTACATCCATCCGCAACACGTTGCTCGGCTGGTGGCTGGTGGCACTGGATCGAACAGCATGTGGTTTGGCAAAGCCATGCGAGGGTGAGTCGGCGGCGGCGCTGGGCAGTTATCGACTGTTGCGCAACGACGAGGTATCGCCGGAAGCGATTACGAAAGGTAGCGTGGGGTGTGTTGCGCGGCAGGCACGGTCTCACCCTGGCGTGCTGCTGGCGGTAGAAGGCACCACCCGCGTGAGCTATGCGCATGCGGCGGCTGACTTGGGGGCCACGGGAAGTCGGCGCGAGGCCAAACATCGAGGTTATCTGATGCATTCCGGGAGACTCGGACAAGCATCTGGACGTCAGGCTCGCGGACCAAAACCCGCGTGGATGACCCACCTCAACTGCGCGCCAACTGGCTTCCAGTGAGCCGGAATGCTGGTTTCACGTGTTCCAGAATCTCCAAGCGTGAAGCACTACACTAGCGCGTAGCGCCAAGCGTCCGATCTATGTCCATGGCGAAAATGCCAAGGCCGAGCCTGAGCGTTTCACTGTCCGATGAACATCCTGCCATGACGGAAGAAGACCGCCCGGAGCCCGACGCGCTGCAGCAACAAGTCGAACAGGAGGCGTTGCGGGAAAAGAGGGGCAAGCTGAAGATTTTTTTTGGCGCTTCCCCGGGTGTCGGTAAGACCTACGCGATGCTGGCGGCGGCGCACCACCTGCGCGAACAAGCGGTGGACGTGGCCTGCGGCGTCGTCGAGACACATGGCCGCGATGAGACCGCCAAACTGCTGGTAGGGCTCGAGTGCCTGCCGCAGTCCCAAATCGACAGTGGCGAGCGGACCATTCGCGAGTTCGACCTCGCGGGGGCTCTGCAGCGGCGGCCAAACCTCCTCCTTGTCGACGAACTCGCCCACAGCAATGCTCTTGGCAGCCGGCATCCGAAGCGCTGGCAGGACGTTGAGGAACTGCTGGCGGCAGGGATCAATGTCTATACCACTCTCAACGTCCAGCACTTGGACAGTGTGAGCCACATCGTCGCCAGCATCACCGGGGTGAAGGTCCGCGAAACGCTACCCGATCGCTTGTTCAACATGGCCGACGACGTGGTTCTGGTCGATCTGCCGGCGGACGAACTGTTGCAGCGACTGAAGGAGGGCAAAGTCTATGTGCCGGCGCAGGCGGCGCGCGCGATTCACAATTTCTTTCGCAAGGGCAATCTGCTAGCGCTGCGGCAACTCGCCTTGCGGCTGACCGCCGAGCGTGTCGACAGCCAGATGCGCAGTTACCGCAGCACCGAGGTCGGCGGTGCCGTCTGGGGTGCCTCGGAGGCGCTTCTGGTGTGCATCGGCCCCGACAATGGGCAGGTGTTGGTGCGCGCAGCGGCGCGTCTGGCCGAGGCGCTCCACGCCCGCTGGTATGTGGTCTATGTCGAGACGCCGGCGCTGGCCAAGCTTGCCGAAAGCAGGCGCTCCAGCATATTGAAAGTCTTGCAGTTTGCTCGCGACCTCGGCGCGCATACCGCAGTGCTGTCGGGACCGGAGCCCGCCGCTGTCGTGCATGAATACGCGCGCACGCACAACCTCAATCGCGTCCTGCTCGGACGCCGCCAGCCACGCCTCTGGTGGCGGGACATCAGGCACGTCTCGCTTGCCCGTACGTTGGACCGTGTCGCGCCCGACATCGATCTCATCCTGATCGCGCCGGATGCGCAGAGCGAAGCCCCATTGCCGCATGGTGGGGTATCGGTGGCCGAGCGACCACCGCTGGCGTGGCGCAAATACCTATGGGCGCTCGCGATATGCGCCGCTGTAACGGTTCTGGCGAGCCCATTGCGGATTTATTTCGATCTGTCCAACATCGTCATGTTTTTCCTGCTCGGCGTAGTGCTTGTCGCGCTGCGGCTGGGGAGAGGTCCGGCGGCGTTGGCGGCGGTCGCCAGCGTTCTGGCATTCGACTTCTTCTACGTTCCACCCCGCTTTTCGTTCGCCATCAGCGACGTGCAATACCTGTTCACCTTCAGCGTCATGCTCGGCGTCGGTTTGGTGATTGGACACCTCACGGCGAATCTTCGCTACCAATTGAAAGTGGCCAGCCAACGCGAGCGCCGCACCCACGATCTGTATTCGCTCTCGCGCGACATCTCCAGCGCGTTGACCGTTGAGAAGGTGGTCGAAATCGGCTTGCAATACATCAGGAACAGCTTTCGCGCGAGTGCCGAGCTGTTACTGTTATCTGCGGACGAAAAGCTCTATCCGGTGAAGAGCGGTGGGAATTCAGTCGCGCAGTACGACATCGACGTCGCGCGCTGGTGTCTCGACCATGGCGAAGCCGCTGGGATCGGTACCGACACGTTACCTGCGTTGCCTTTGCTGTATCTGCCGTTGAGGGCGCCGATGCGCACGCGCGGCGTGCTGGTGCTGGCGCCGGGCAATCCGCGCCTGGTGTTGATTCCAGAGCAGCGCCGTCTGCTCGACACTTTTACGACGCAGATCGCAATCGCACTGGAGCGCCAACATTTCGTCGCCGTGGCGCAGGACACGCTGCTGGCGATGGAGGCCGAGCGTTTGCGCAATTCAGTTCTGTCTGCGCTGTCACACGATTTGCGCACACCGCTGACGGCATTGATCGGCGACGCGGAGTTGCTCAAACTGCAAATCGGCAAGGAGTCCGCTGCGTGGAGCAGACAGTCGTCGGCAATCGTGCAGCAGGCGCGGCGTATTGCCAGGATGGTTGATGACATGCTCGAGATGGCGCGCCTGCAGTCAGGCAGGGTCAACCTGCGCAAGGACTGGCAATCGATCGAGGAGTTGGTGGGCAGTGCACTACGCGCGGTCGATCAGGAACAACTCGCCCAGCATCCGCTCGACATCAACTTGCCTGCCAACTTGCCCTTGGTGCAGGCCGACGCCGAGTTGCTCGAACGCGTTTTCATCAATTTGATCGACAACGCGCTGAAATACACCGTGCCGGGCACCCGCTTGGGGGTGAGTGCCCGCGTTGCCGAAAAAACCATGCAGATTTCGGTGTGGGACGCAGGCCTCGGCATGCCACTGGGGCGCGAGGAGATGCTGTTCGATAAATTTGCGCGGGGCAATGCCGAGTCAACCATCCCGGGAGTCGGTCTCGGCCTGGCGATCTGCCGGGCCATCGTCGAAGCCCATGGTGGCTCGATACGCGCGGACAACAGACCGCAGGGTGGAGCGGTTTTCACATTCGAGTTACCGCTTCATCCAGCGCCCCTGTTCAGTCCAGAAATCGACGACGATGCGCCTCATGGAGAACCGTAGCAATATCCTGATGGTAGAGGACGAGGCTGATATCCGCCGCCTCGTTCGCACCACACTCGAGGCCGATGGTTACCGCGTCTTCGAAGCTTCGACGTGCGAACGCGGCTTGATCGAGGCAGGCACGCGCAAGCCGGATCTGGTCATCCTCGACCTCGGCCTGCCCGATGGGGATGGCATGGATTTTCTGCGCGCGTTCCGTAGCTGGAGCAAGGTTGCGGTGATCGTGCTGTCCGCGCGCAGCGATGAATTCGTCAAGGTTGCGGCGCTCGATCTTGGCGCCGACGATTACCTGAGCAAGCCTTTCGGCGTGGCCGAACTCCTTGCGCGCGTGCGCGTTGCGCTGCGCCGGCACAGCGCGGTGGATACAAGTAGCGAGGTCCGCTTCGGCACGGTCGCCATCGACATGAACAAGCGTGTCGTCAGCAAGGACGGTGAAGTGGTGCACCTCACGGCGATGGAGTTCCGTTTGTTGTGCGCCGTGGTGCGCAGCCCCGGCGCCGTGCTCACACACCGTCAATTGCTGCGCGATGTGTGGGGGCCAAGTGCCGTCGAGAACGGCCATTATGTACGTGTGTATATGGGGCGACTGCGCCACAGGTTGGAAGATGACCCAGCACGGCCTCGTCACTTCCTTACGGAGACAGGGCTCGGGTATCGATTCCTGCCTTGATGTAATTCCGCAACATATCTGCACTGAACGCCATGGAGGGGCGTGGCCGTAGGTCTTGGTGGTGGCCACACAAGCTGGCTAAAACGCCTTCATCGTCCTGCAAGTTATATCTGCGCCAGAAAGAACGAAAAAATAAGCACGGACAGAACGAACAAGGTCGCGATCACCATGGGTGGATCCTTTTCGTAGACGAAGGACAGCACCGACACGGCCACACGCAGGATGGGCGTAAGGATCAGTAGCAGCACGCCCAGTACCACCACGCCGCGTCCCGCGCCGGCCGCCAGTGACTGGCGCAGTTGGCCGAGACTGTGTGGAAAATCGGCGTTCGGCGCGACCAACACGCGATACGAGCTGCCCGCATCGAGAGCACGCGGATGGTGTATGAACATCATCACCAGTCCGGCGAGAATCACCAGCACCGAGACGATCACGCCGACGCGCAGCACCAGGCTGATGGCGATCTCGACCTTGCGGATCTTCTCCTCCAGCGCCGCATCTGCTGCCGGGCTGTGGACGGCAAGGCCGGGTTGGTTCAGTTGGTCGTCGAATGCCATGCGAATCCACGTTGCAGCATTTCCAGAGCGATCACGATCAGCACGGCCACGAAGATCATGCGGATCAGCTTGTTGGTGGTGCGACCCAACACGCGTGCGCCTATCATCGATCCGAACAGCACGCCGATGGCCACCGGCGCGGCGATCACAGGATTGATCTGGCCGCGCGCGAAGTACATCCCCGCACTGGCGGCGGCGGTGACACCGATCATGAAATTGCTGGTGGCGGTGGAGACCTTCATCGGCAGGTGCATGGCGAGGTCCATGGCTGGCACCTTGAGCGCGCCCGAACCGATACCCAGCAGCGCGCTGACCATCCCCGCCACGAACATCATGGCCAGACCGATCTTGGTGCCCTTGACCTTGTAATCGTAGTCGCGCCCTTCGGCGGCGTCGTGGTAATGGCCATGCAACTTGAAGTAGTTGGCCAGACGATCGTCGGACGTGGTCAGGAGTGCCGTCGTGTGGCGGTGGCGGAAAGTGATAACGGCCGAGTAGCCCAGCACGATGCCGAACAGGATGTAGAGAAAACGCACGGGCAGCAGTGTGGTCAGGTAGCCGCCAGTGACGGCACCGGTGACGGTCCCGATCTCGAGAAACATCCCGGCGCGCAGATTGGTCATTTTTTCGCGCACGTAGGCTGCCGCGGCACCACTGGAAGTGGCGATCACCGAGACGATGCTGGCACCGATGGCAAGACGGATGTCGATGCCATAGAAGCGCACCAGCACGGGCACGATCAGCACGCCGCCGCCTAAGCCAACCAGCGAACCGAGCACACCCGCGGCAAGCGAAATCAGGCTCAGCGAGATGACGAACCCCAAAGGCGTCATACCGACCCCGCTGCCGGCAGCGAGGCCGCTTTTTGGGGAAGTCCAGCACAAGTGTTTTGGAGATCGGCAGGGCGCGGCGCCCCTTGCATCATTTGAGCTGGGCGAACACCGTGACGGGAAACAAGTCGGTGCAGCCAAGCATGCGCGCACCCGCATGCCCTGTGTGCGGTCGGACGATTCGACCCTTGGTCTTCCGCGCGGCGAACTTTATCAGCCTTGCGACTAGCACTTGGCCAATGTTTATGCACCATCACGGGTCGTTCAAACCAGATAGCATCGCAAATGAGCAAATCGCACTTCAAATCGTGACACGTTATGGGAACCTTGAAACCTGCGTCTTGACTATGCGCCCTGCTGGCATCAGACAATGCGTGCTTCTTTGGCTTCGCCAGCGCCGGGGTAGAGCAAGTGCGTGCCTGTTGATCACGGTGTCGAAATGGTTGCCGGTTGTGTTCTGCTGAGTCAGCCTGGTCGGGATTGGTTTCAAATCGCTGCATAGATGCGCCTATCGTTCAAAACAGGAAACCGGTTTCTATGAGGGCCCGGGCCTGGGTGGGATTGTTTCCCTGGCGACCCCAAACAGTGCCCTGGATGTAGTTGGTCGCTTGCACGAAGGAAAACTCGGCGCGGACAAAGAAACCGTGGTTCTGGTAAGTCGGCGTAATCGTGATCGACCACGCCTTGCTGCCGGGGCCATACAAGAGATCAACGGCCCCGTTGTTGGCATTGCCTGTACTGGCGATATATTCGGCCCGGGTCGCCAGGGAAATGTGGGGACTGAAGCTGTAACTCGCCAGAACGGCCGCGCCTTGGGTCGACGTGCCACGCCCTACGCCGATAGCGCGATTAGCAGGCACATAGGTGTACTGGAGATAGGGCTGAATCATCCATGGCCCGGCACTGTAGGTGTAGATCAGGTTGTAGATGTCGCTGTTGTTTTGATAGATCGGGGTCGCAAGACTGGAATAATCGGTCTGCCCGGCATTGCCCATACCCACGAAGCTCACGGCATTGGCGGAGTTGATGGCGTAGGACAGGGAGCCCGAGATCCAGTTGAAACTGTTGGAGTAAAACCCATCGCTCCATTGTAGTGACGCGCTCAGCGGCCCGGCACCGTAGTTAGCCTGAATGCCGCGCGTGACTGCATTTTCCTGGTTCCACAACAGACCGCGTTCGATGTTCATGTTTTCGAAGGTGAAGGTGTATTCCGCGCCGATCAGAGTGGGGATTTTGCCAATCAGGACGGAGAAATCGTTGCTGGGCGCAATCTTCAGATAGGCTTGCGGCAATGCGCCATAATAATCGCTGGCGGTACTCCCGGTAGAAAGAAACGGCGTGCCCAAGGCGGGCATGTTGTAGGCACCGGCCTGGAGGAAGAACTGGATCAGTCCATGTGTCTTCTGGATGAAGATCTGACCATTGCTGATGTCGGCGCGGGTGGCTCGATCGCCGGTGATCGGGTTGTCCTGCCAAACGCCCATGCCGCTCATCACGCCAGTGATGTCCAATTCTCCGAGCGGGCCAGCATTGAACGAAAAAGGCGACGGCGAGGCCAGCGGGCCGATCATTGCCGGCATGGGCAGGGGTGCCGCATGGGCGAGACCGATGCCCAGGGAACCGCATGCAGCGACAATGCACGCCGCAAGGATGATATTGTTCATCGAAGTTGTTCTCCACAAAAATAAGCGAGCGCCCACGCCACCTTGCGCGATAGCGTGGCGTGCGTGTAGCGATCAGGCGGCAGGTTGCCAGGCCAGCGCCGGCCAAGCGATGCCTCTCACGCCGCTGCGTGGTTGGCAACGTCTGACGGGAGGTGCAAGCCCAGCTTCAGTCGACGTGCGCCACGTGAAGTTTGTCGAGTGCCAGGTTCAGCGCCAGCACATTGACCCGAGACTCGCCGAATACGCCGAGCCAGGGCTTGTGCGCCTCACGGTTGATCAGCGCCTGCACTTGCTGCGGACTCAGGTGCCGGGCATGCGCCACGCGATCGCGTTGATACTCGGCTGCAGCCAAGCTGATGTCTGGATCCAAGCCGGAGCCTGAAGCCGTGACAAGACCCACCGGGATTGGTGCGGTGTTGCCAGGATCGGCGGCGCGCAGCGCGGCAATGCGCGCCTTCACCGCATCGAGCAATGCCGGATTGGTTGGCCCAAGATTGGAGCCTCCGGATGCCAGACCGTTGTCGGGGTAGGGGGAGGTGGCCGACGGCCTGCTCCAGAAATACTGCGGCGCTGAAAACGCCTGCCCGATCAAGGTCGATCCCACCGGTTTGCCGCCCACGGCGATCACCGAGCCGTTGGCGCGCCAGGGAAAGGCGACTTGCGCCAGTCCAGTAACAACGAGTGGATAGATGAGCCCGGTCAGGACTGTGAAGGCCAGGAAAAGTGTCAGCGCGGGACGAAAAATACGAAACATTGCGGTCTCCAAATCAAACCAGGTGCAGCCCGTTCAACACGAGGTCAATCGCCTTGATGCCTATAAAGGGCAGGATGATTCCACCCAGGCCATAGACGAGCAGGTTCTTGCGCAGCAGTACCGCGGCGGGTAGCGCTCTGAATTTCACGCCCTTGAGCGCGAGCGGAATGAGGGCAACGATGATGAGGGCGTTGAAAATCACCGCCGACAGGATTGCCGACTCAGGCGAACCCAGGTGCATCACATTGAGCGCGGCCAACTGCGGATAGGTGGTCATGAACATCGCCGGGATGATGGCGAAGTACTTGGCCACGTCGTTGGCGATGCTGAAGGTAGTCAGCGAACCGCGGGTCATCAGCATCTGCTTGCCGACCTCGACCACCTCGATCAGTTTGGTCGGATTGGAATCCAGGTCGACCATGTTGCCGGCCTCGCGCGCGGCCTGCGTGCCGCTGTTCATCGCCACCGCGACATCAGCCTGCGCCAGCGCCGGCGCGTCGTTGGTGCCATCGCCGGTCATTGCGACCAGGCGACCCTCGGCCTGGTACTTGCGGATCAGCGCCAGCTTGGTCTCCGGCGTGGCCTCGGCCTGGTAATCGTCGACTCCGGCCTCGGCGGCGATGGCCGCTGCGGTGAGGCTGTTGTCGCCAGTGATCATCACGGTATAGATGCCCATGCTGCGCAACTGGGCAAAACGTTCCTTGATGCCATCCTTGACCACATCCTTGAGCTCGACCACGCCAAGCACGCGCGGGCGGCCCTGCGCATTCTCGGCGACCACCAGTGGGGTGCTGCCGCGCCGCGCCACAGTGTCCACTGCGGCGGTTGTGGCGTCCGACCAGCGTTCACCGCCGGCTTCTACCCAGCGCCGGATGGCATCGGCCGCACCCTTGCGAATGTCACGGCCGGGCAGATCCACGCCGCTCATGCGCGTCTGCGCCGAAAACGGAATGAACGCGGCGTGCAGGGACTCGAGGCCGCGCTCACGCAGGCCGAAGCGCTGTTTGGCCAGCACGACGATGCTGCGCCCCTCGGGCGTTTCATCGGCGAGCGAGGCGAGTTGCGCGGCGTCGGCGAGTTCGACCTCGTCGACCCCACTCGCCGGGATGAAGGTACTGGCTTGCCGGTTCCCCAGCGTGATGGTGCCGGTTTTATCCAGCAGCAGCACATCAATGTCGCCGGCTGCTTCGACCGCGCGGCCCGAGGTCGCGATCACATTCGCGCCCAGCATGCGGCTCATACCGGCGATACCGATCGCCGACAACAGCGCACCGATCGTCGTCGGGATCAGGCAGACCAGCAGAGCGACGAGCACCGTGATGGTGACCGGACGTCCGACGCCGGCGGCGTTGACCGCATAGATCGAATACGGCAACAGGGTGACGGTCGCCATGAGCAGGATCGCGGTGAGGGCGATCAGCAGGATGGTCAGCGCGATCTCATTTGGCGTCTTGCGCCGCTTGGCGCCTTCGACCAGCGCGATCATGCGGTCAAGGAAGGAATCACCGGGGTCGGCGGTGCAGCGTACGACGATCCAGTCGGACATCACCGTGGTGCCGCCGGTGACCGAGCAGAAGTCACCACCGGATTCGCGGATCACCGGAGCCGACTCACCGGTGATGGCGCTCTCATCAACCGTGGCAGCACCTTCGATCACTTCACCATCGCAAGGAATCACTTCCTTGGCCAGCACCTCAACGACGTCGCCCTTGCGCAGGTCGTCCGCGTCGATCAGGGTCCAAGGCGAGCCGTAGTGGGGTTCGCGCAGTTTTTTCACCATGACCGCCTTCTTCGCGCTGCGCAGGCTCGCGGCCTGCGCCCTGCTGCGCCCTTCGGCGAGCGCTTCGGCGAAATTGGCGAACAGCACGGTAAACCACAGCCAGACCGTGATCGCGCCGATGAAACCGGCGCTCGCCTCGCCATGGCCGCCCAAGGCCTGCAACCAAAGGCCTGTGGTCAACAGGCTGCCGATGTACACCACGAACATCACCGGGTTGCGAAACTGGATGCGCGGGTCGAGTTTGCGGAACGTGTTGGCCAGCGCTGGGCCCAGCAGTGCACGGTCGAACAGTGGAAGTGTGTGACGTGACATAAGTCCTCCGTGTGGGGCGCTCAATGCGCCCCCCACAAGGTCAGGTGTTCGACGATCGGCCCCAAGGCCAGGGCCGGCAGGAAGGTCAACCCGGCGACCAACAACACGGTGCCGATCAGAAGGCCGACGAACAGCGCGCCGTGGGTTGGCATGGTTCCGCTGGAGACGGCCAGGCGCTTCTTCGACGCCATGGAGCCGGCGATTGCCAGCGCCGCGACGATGGACACGAAGCGCCCGAACCACATGACCAGTCCCAGCGTCAGGTTGTAGAAGGGGGTGTTCGCCGACAGGCCGGCAAACGCGCTGCCGTTGTTGTTCGACGCCGAGGTGTAGGCGTAGAGCATTTCAGAAAAACCGTGCGCCCCCGGATTGGCCAGGCCCGCCAGCCCTGCAGGAACGACCGCGGCAATGGCGGTTCCCAGCAGCACCAGCAGTGGTGAGATGAGCAGGCCAATGGCCACCATCTTCATCTGGTACGACTCGATCTTCTTGCCGAGATACTCCGGGGTGCGACCGATCATCAGGCCGCCGATGAACACCGCCATCAAGGCCACCATGAGCATGCCGTAAAGGCCCGTCCCCACGCCGCCTGGCGCCACTTCGCCCAACTGAATCATCACCATCGGCACCATTCCGCCCAACGGCATGTTCGAGTCGAACATGGAGTTCACCGCACCCGTCGAGGTGCCCGTTGCCGCAACCGTGAAAATGGCGCTTCCGGCAATTCCGAATCGGGTTTCCTTGCCCTCCATATTCCCACCTGATTGCAAGGCGGTAGCTTGCTGTGTGACATGCTGGTGGGTCAGCAAGGGGTTGCCTTGCTGTTCAAAATGCGCTTCCGCGCCCGCAGCCACCACGAACATCAAGGCCATGGCCGCCAGCAGCGCCCAGCCTTGCCGCGTGTCGCCGACCATGCGGCCGAAGGTGTAGGTGAGCGCGGCCGAGATCAGCAGTAGCGCGAAGATCTCGAGGTAATTGGTCAGTGCGTTGGGGTTCTCGTAGGGATGCGCCGAGTTGGCGTTGTAGAAACCACCGCCATTCGTCCCCAGCTCCTTGATCGCCTCCTGCGACGCCACCGGCCCCATCGGCAGGGTTTGCGTTGTTGTCTGCGACGCCACCATGACGGGTGCACCTTGGGCGTCCTTTACCGGATTGCCTTGGACGTCGGTCTTTGGAACCATGTAACTGACTGGCGCGCGTAGGCTTACAACCTGGTCGGGCTGGAAGGTTTGCGGCACGCCCTGGCTGACCATCGCCAGCGCGATGACGAAGGAAATGGGCAGCAGTACGTAGGTCGTGATGCGGCTGACGTCGACCCAGAAATTGCCGATCGTGGCCGTGGAGCGGCGGGCGAAGCCGCGGATCAGCGCGAACGCCACCGCGATGCCGGTCGCGGCGGAGAGGAAGTTCTGCACCGCCAGCCCCGCCATCTGCACGAGGTTGCCCATCGTGCTCTCGCCCGCATAGCCCTGCCAGTTGGTGTTGGTGACAAAGCTGATCGCTGTATTGAAGGCCGAGCGCGGACCGACCGCGCCAAAGTGCTGCGGGTCGAGCGGCAGCCATCCCTGCAGGCGCTGTAGCGCATACACCGCCAGCACCCCAAGAAAATTGAACAGCAACAGGGCTCTGGCATATGCACCCCAGCCCATTTCCTGGGAGCTATCGACGCCGGCCAATCGGAACAACCGCGTTTCAAAACGCAGCAGGACGCGCGGCAGGTGCCCTTCGGCGACGGCCGCCATGTAGAGACCCAGCGGCTTGATGGCAAGCCCCAAGCCGACGAGCAGGGCGACGAGCAGCGCCCAGAATTCGAGCGTCATCAGAAGTCCTCCGCGCGGATCAGCGCATAGCCGAGGTAGAGGAACAGCAGCAGGGTGATGACACCGCCCAACACATAGAGTGCGTTCATTTCACTTCCTCGCTTGCAGTTTTTCGCAGCCGCGCACGAGCAGTACCAGCGCCAGATAGCACACCGCGGCCAGGCCCAAACAGAACAAATCCATGATCCATCTCCACTGGAAAATCACTGGTGGGAAGCTAGTTGCCGGCGTATAAATTCGGTATATAAAGATCGCCCATGCGCGTAAACACGGTAGAAACAGGGTGGAGGACTGGGCTGTTGCCGCGCGACGCGCATTGACCATGTGTCACTCATGTGTCGGTGAGTCGGACAACACCTTGCCTTGCGCATATGCGGCTATTCGTTTCACGATGAAACGCGACGCACGCACGCACGATCACACGATGCTGGAAGCCATCCACGAGATGGCGGTTCAGCGTGCGCGCGAGGGTGAGCGTCCCGGCGTGATGTCATCGTCCGTTTCGGCATGCATCGCTGCACGATCTACGGCTGACTCATGGCGGCACGCGGTCGTGGCCAGGACCCCTCAAGGCGTTGGCGGCGAAGCCGTCTTGTGGACGTCCGCGCACCCTGATGGCGGCGCAGGAACACCAGGTGTTCCGCTGGGTCAACGGCAAGAATCCGCGGCAATAGGGGTTCGACTTTGGCCTGTGGACACGCCAGATCGCGCGGGATCTCATCACGCAGCACTTGGGCGTGACGTTGAGCCTGGGCGTCGGTGGGTGCGCTGCTGACGCGGGTGGGCCTGACCCCGCAAAAGCCGCTGCAGAGTGCCTATCAGCGTAACGCTGACGCCATCGCGCGTTGGCAGCGGGAAACCTCTACCCGGCGATCGCCCGCCAAGCCAAGTGGGGCCAGGCGGACATCTACTTCTGGGATGAGCCGGGCTTTCGCGCCGACGCGGCGCAGGGCACGACCGGGGCGTCAGGGGACAGACTCCCGTGGTGTCGGTGTCGGGGCCGCGCCAAGGCATCAGCGCCGCGTCGGCGGTCAGCGCCAACGGCCTTCTGGTTTGCCACCAATGCCGGTGGCCAGGATGGCGCCCTGTTCGTCACCCTGCTGCGCCGGATGATGCGCGGCGGCGCAAGCCGCCGCACCTTGATCGTCGATGGTCTTTCCGCGCACAAGACGTGCGTGGTGCGGGACTACATGGACGCACTCGGCGGCAAGCTGACGCTGCATGTCCTGCCCGGCTATGCCCCGAATCTCAATCCAGACGAGTGGGTCAGCCATGCCGAGCGCATCAGCAGCGCACGTCGGCCACCGCTCAATGGCGAGCGTCTGGAAGAGCGCGTGGCCGTGCAACTGCCGACATCGACAAGCCCCCCGGCTTGGTCCGCGCATTCTTCAGGCATCCGAGTGTTGCCTATATTTCTGACTGCTGGGTCTGCATGTAACGCCACCATTACCTCAGCACCCGCGAGCAGGATTGGGTTATGCGCCTAAAACTTGCCCCGATGGCCGGCACCCGATCGGGCGAGTTGTGCGGCCAGTGCACCGAGCTCGCCCAGCGGCTGGGCCGGATTGATCGCGGCCCAGGAAAAGTTGTGCATCCAAACCGGTACTTCTGTTGCGGGCAAGGGGTGCGACAGCGCATAGCCCTGCCCCGCATCCGCGCCCAGGATGCACGCCAGCGCGACCAGCTCGGGTGACGACAAACCCTCGACCACCGCGCGCAGGCCGAGACCTTGCACGACCTCGATCAGCCCCGCAAGAAAGCGCACCGTGCGCGGTTGCTCTGCACTGAGCTCCGTCAGCAGGCTCTGATCGAGTTTGACGGCATCGAACGGCATGCTGCGCATGCGCCACAGGTTGCTGTAACCGGAGCCGAAGTCATCCATGATCAACTTGACACCCAGGGCCGCCAGCCGGTTGATCGCGTCATCGCGTTGATTCGATGCCGCAGCATCCTCGTTTTCCAACAGTTCCAGCATCAGGCGATCCGGGTTGACGCCGCTGATGACGAAGCCCTCGATCACCCAGCGCAGACAGTCGCGGTGAACCAGCACCGAGGGCGGCAGATTCAACGTCACGGACAGATGCACGCCCGCCTGATCCCAGATGGCCAGGTCGTGCAACGCGTGTTGCAAACCCAGCACGAACAGCCGGTTCAATTCGGGGCGCCCGAAGCTGCCCAGGAATTCCGCCGGCGCAATCAACCGGCCGTGATCGGATACCAGGCGTGCCAAAGCTTCGACCGCCGTGGGGACGCCAGTCGCCAGGTTCACAATCGGCTGGTAAGCCATTTGCACCGCGCCACGACTGAGTAGTTGAAGCTGGCGGCGACGCACTGCCACAGGCGGTGGGTGCGCGCGGCCCAGTTGACCCAGTTCGACGTAGGCCTGACTGAACACTTGGCGCAGGGCCTGCAGGAACAGCCCCATCGACTGGGTGCCAAACTGGCCCGGCAGGGCACCGTACAACGCCAGCAGAACCGCGGGTTCGCCCTCGGAGTCAATGATTGGCAGGGCAGTCGACGCATGGATGCCCACGGCATGCGCTGCCTGGGCCCAAGGTCCGGCGCCCGCATCCACCAGGTAGGAGTGGTTGATTTCGATATCGCGACTGCGCCACGCGCGGGCCTGTGGTGATTGTCCGAACGTGTTGCTCGCGTCCATCGAAAGTGGCCCGACACCCCGCCGTTGCACCTCCGCCAGGTAGGCGACGAACCGGGGCGATTCGAATTCGTACACGATGCGCGCGTCCGGGTCGGGCTTGCCGATGGCGATGGCCACCATGCCGGGATGTTTGGACAGTCGCTCCATGGCGCCGATGGCAAACGCGTCCCAACTGCCTGCCGTGGTGCGCCATTGCTCCAGCTCGATAATCAATTGGTGGCGGGTGGTGCTGAGCTCGTGCTGGCCATCGTTGATGGCATGGAGCGCATCGCGTACCCGTGCGGACAGCACCGCCGCCAAGTGGGCGCGCTGCTCGCGCGCCCATGGCAAATGCGCCACCGCTTGATGCAGGATCTGCAGCGCGAGCCAGAGCGCTTCGAGCAGCAGGCTCATGGGCAGCCCCAGCAGTTCGCAGGAGCGCCCGATCGCCCGCGCCATGCGCCGATGGCGCGTCGCGGTCAGCCTGGATGAGCACGCTATCTGCAGGTAGTTCTGCGTGAAGGTGGCGCAGTCCGCGATGCCTTCGCGCTCGAGGAGTTCAAGGTCTTCGACACAGGCAGAATTCAGCCAGACCAGCGTGTGAACGTGATCGACCGCCTCGAAGATGGCCGCATCCACGGCAGGACGTGCCAACTGGAGCAAGGCCTGCGCTTCGGCCGCATAGGCCGCTGGTCCGATCACCGCGCGGAGATCGTCTCGGGCCGCAACCGAAGGTTTTGCATTCGAGCGGGCGCGCTGCAAATGCGTCTTGGATCGTGACCGCAGCATGCCGAGCTCCAATGCCAGTGCAGAATCGGACCGCGATAACATGGTGTCGGCACGAAGCGTTACGTCCGACGCGCGGAAATGCAGTAGGTGGCTGCCGAGCGGATGAATCGTGCCTCGCCGTTGACCCCGGCGGCCACCCATCGCACTCGATCAGCCGCAACAGCACCCTTACAAAGTCGCTGACAAATAAGGCGCCCATGCGTTACCAGGGCGCCCGGCTAGGAATCGGTTCATGTCGATTCTGCCGGAATTCAGTCCTCGAAGTGGCGGCCACGTTGCAATTGTTCACTCGCAGCTGGCAACAACGATAGGTGGCAGTCGATCGGTTCCGCGGGATCAGGATTCCTGCCGATCAGTGCCAAACACTGATGCCGAGCACGATGGCGAGCGCTGCCGACAGCATGATGATGTACAGCACGCCGATCCCCAGGTAGCTCACCGCCGCAACGGGCCAGCGCTGCTGGTAAACGCCCTTTTGCATCAGCAGAAGATAAATGGGGATCCACCATCCTGCCGCAACGCTCATCCAGCCCAGTGCGGTCGCAAGCGGGCCAACCGATGCGGACCAAGAAGCCAGTTGCCCCAGAATCACGATGAGGATCAGATCAAGAAACACGAACGCGTGACTGTGCAGCGCGACGAGCAAGTGCTCCATGTACAACCGCCGCGGAAAGAAAAGCTTCAGCAGCAGCGCAAACAGCGGCATCAGCACGAGCATGGTCAGTGGCAGTTGATGCAGAACGGCATACAGCACGCGTCGGGCGGCATTGGCGCTGGAAAAATCTTCCTGAAAGCCTTGCCGCAGGTGGTCGGAGAGCCATCCGTGTGAGCCTTTGTCGACATGAGGCAATCCGGTCATCGTGCTGCTGATGTCGGGGGATGCGCGTGAATGCGCCGGCTGTGCGCGCGCTGGCGCGTGAACCGGTTGCTGCCCGAGCTGCGTGAGGCGGTCTTGTGCGGCACGATCGATTTTCTCTTTCTGCTTGAGCAGGAACGCGCGCGACCACGCGGGCGAATCGGGTTGTGCGAGTGACCGGGCCAGCGGGCCATCCAGTCGCAAGCGCAGGCGTTCAACGCTGGCCGCATTGGGCGCCTGGGCAAAAGCCTGCTGCGCGCCGACATGCACCTGTGGCGGCGTGATCTCGACGCTCAACTGGATAGCCAGAAAGGCCAGGATCGCAAGAAAGAACATCAATCGCAGCGGCGCCACGTAACGGACCCGTCGCCCGGCGGTGTATTCGCGTGTCAGAAATCCAGGCCGCAAGAACAGCGGTATCAGGGTGCGCGACAGGCGCGCATCGAAGTGGAAGACATTCTCGAGCGTCTCGCCCACGGCTCCGCGAAAGCGTTTGAACGGGTCGTGCACTTCCTGGCCGCAGTGGTGACACCAAGGCCCCTGAAGCGGGGTGCCGCAATTCGCGCATCGGACGCCTTCGGCGTGATACTCGCCCATGGGGTCTGTGGGCTCAGGTTGCGGGTGTTCGCTCATGAGTTTGGTTTTGACGGCGGCACTTTTCCATCATCGCATGGGCCAAACTTCTGGCAAGACGGCCTGACGCAGAGACGGGAAGCAAACTGCCGTGGCGAAGGCGGGCGCCACGAAAGACGAAGCAGGGGCGGTCGACACGGATGGAGGTAAATGCCCATACGCGGACTCGAGGCCAGGAAACGCCTGGCGCTGCCGGCCACGATCGCCACAGAGCCATAAACGCTGATCTGGGGGATGGCGATGATCAGCCAGAGGACGGTCGCCTGCGCCTAGATTGACTGACCGGGCTGACTCCGTCTGAAGCCGGAACGCTGCTGCTGGCAGACGCGCCGCGAACATCGTGGCGGCGGGAGCGCTTTCGGATCGGTACATCCGCCCGCCGGATTTCGATCTGGCCACGTACCGGACCGCGTCATCGCGTGACTACGAACGGAGCGTCTACCACGGCGAGGCCGAGGTGCGTTTGTCGCCGCGCGGCTGGTCACTGCTCGAGCTGCTCGGGCCCCATGTGCTGGCCATGGCGACGCGGACGAAGCAGGCGCCCGACCCATCCGGATGAGCGCGCTGCTCGATACCCATCGAGTCCATCGAATTCGGCGTGCGCGAGGTGATGCGCTTGGGAACAAAGATCGAGGTGCTCGGACCGAAAGATCTCCGCCGTGCGCTGACAAAGACGCTGCGCACGCTAGTGCAGCGCCATTTGATGAATGAGCCCATGCACAGTCCGATGCGCCATCGTGCGGCATGCAAACGATGGCGTTTGACCTACGACCGAGCCGAACACGGTCGACCATGGGCACCATCTCAATGCCTGATCTTGAACACCTGCATCAGCGGATGGCACTGCATCGACCGGTAGGCGCTGGCCGGGGTGCCGCGCGGCGGTAGCATGTGCGGGCGCGCGTGCAGCGTGGCGTGGTCGATCACGCGATCGGCTTCATCGACGGCGATCAGCGTGTAGGCACCCGGGCGCAGCCACAACGCGCGTGTCTGGGCAGCGCAATGCATCACGACGCGATCCGCCGGTATGGCTGTGCGCGGCTCGCCTGGATAACGCGCTTCCAACAGGCACGGGAACTGGCCTTTGCACAGATCGCCAGAAACCCGCACCGGTACCCGCAGGCCCCATAGCCCCAGCCACGTTGGGCGCCCGTCGGCGATGCGCTCGCGCGGGAAGAACACACTGACCGTATAGCGATGCGGCAAGATCGACCAAGGTCGGCCCCGTGTGTCGAGAAACACGATGGGCTGCTGCGGATGCAGTGCGGCAAAGACCCCGCGCCAATCCGGATTGTCGTAGGACTTGCGCAAGTGGCCGGTGAGCATGGTTTGCTCGATGGCCAAGGGATCAATGCCGGAGAGGCGCATGAAGTCCTCAGCCATCGAGGCACCGCCCAGGTAACGCCCGTGCTTCTGAATGTGTGCGAAGCCGGCGTTGACCACCAGCCTTGCGCCAGGATGATCGACGAAGGCACGCCGGTAGAGGTTTGCGGCTTCGTCGGCTTCGCGCGCGTTGGCGTGCGCCGCATCCGATGCTTCATAGGCGATCACGCGATAGCCCAGCTTCAGCGCGGTGCGCACCATCTCGGCATAGACCGGTTCGCGCGTGTAGAAGCCGGTGCTGGCGGTGGCGTAGCCGCGCCGGCGCAAGCCGGCGATGCTCTTCTGATACAGCGTTTCCGCGGCGAACGTGTTGAAGCCCTCGGCACGCAGCGGCGCCAGCAGCGCCACCGTGAGCGAGCGCGTCTCCGGGTTGGTGTGATCCTCGTTGAGGAACACGGCGCGCTCGTCGCGCGCCAGCTTCGGAATTGCCTGCAGCGCCGGCACCGCGTGCCAGTCACCAGGCTGCGCCAGCGGCGAGGGCGCGGCATGCGATGGCAACAACTGGGCGATGGAGAACTTGCGCTGCGCGCGCAGGTAGCTGCCGAGAAAGCCGTCGTACCAGTTCTGGTACTGGCCGAAGATCACCGCGAACGCCGCGCCATTGTGCTGGTGGCCGGCGCGGCGCATGAATGTGTCCTGCGCCAGCAAGCCACGCTGCTGCTGCGCCTGATCGTAGATCCGCTGGGCCTGGTTCATGGCCGTCAGTTGTTCGGCCTGCCATTGCGACGGTGTCGTCGAACTGCCTGGGCGCAAGCTCATGGGGGCACAGCCTGCCAGTGCAGCGCACAGCGCGGCGCTGACGGAAAGCGCCCGCAACCGCCAGCACGCACGCCGCGCGGACAAGCCATATCTCTGCGTGATCGCCTGACGGTTCATCGAAGTGGGCGCGGGTCAATCGGACGGGCTCATGGGGATATCCTGAATCGCCTGCACCAGTCGCGCCAAGCCGCGCGAAATCTCGTCATCGTCCATGTTGGCAAAGCTCATGCGGAGATGGCTGCCATGCCGCTCAGGCAGAATGGAACATGCTCGCTCACGGGCCATACCGACATCGAGTTTACGCGCGCTGCGGGATGCGCTGCTCCACCGCACATAGGCTCGTACGAACAACCCGCAGGAGGCATCGACAATGCCGCTGGCGCACTCACCATGCGAGCATGCGCTCCGATGAATTCAATCCATGCGCCGATTGGTTCGCGCAAGATCATCCACGTCGACATGGATGCGTTTTATGCATCCGTCGAGCAGCGCGATGATCCCGCGCTGCGCGGGCGGCCGGTGGTGGTGGCGTGGCGCGGGCCGCGCGCGGTGGTATGCGCGGCCAGCTACGAGGCGCGTGTGTTCGGCGTGCGCTCGGCGATGCCGGCGTTGCGCGCGGAGCGGTTGTGTCCCGGTGCGGTGTTCGTGGCGCCCGACTTCACGCGTTATCGCGCCGTCTCGCAGCAGGTGCGCGCGATCTTCGCGCGCTATACCGATCGGGTTGAACCGCTGTCGCTGGACGAGGCTTATCTCGATGTCAGTGCGCCGCGCAACGCGTTGCCCAGTGCCACGGCGATGGCCACGGACATTCGCGCCGCGATTCGCGCGGAGACCGCGCTGACCGCATCGGCGGGGGTGGCATGCAACAAGTTTCTGGCCAAGATCGCCTCCGACTGGCGCAAGCCCGATGGGCTGTTCGTGATCCGCCCCGCCGCGGTGGAGGGCTTTCTGGCGCCGTTGCCGGTGGCGCGATTGCCCGGCGTGGGCACGGTGATGGAACAAAAACTGGCGCGACTGGGCGTGCGGCGCGTGGCCGATTTGCGCGCGCTGGGCGCGCAGCGACTGGTGCAGCAATTCGGACGCTGGGGCCTGCGCCTGCACGAGCTGGCGCTGGGGATCGATGACAGCCCGGTGCGCCGCGAACGGCCATCGCTGCAGATCTCCGCCGAGGATACCTTCGCGCAGGACTTGCACCTGGATCAGCTTGATGCGCCCATTGCGCAGTTGGCGGCGAAGGTCTGGGCGGCGTATGTGCGCGAGCAGGATCGCATCGCGCGTACCGTGGTGCTCAAGCTGAAGACCGCGTACTTTCGCACGCTCACGCGCAGCCACACCGATGCGCTGCCAGCGCAATCCGAAGCAGCGCTGGTGCGG
>NZ_JBTSRB010000044.1:0-25211 GCF_054637675.1 Metallibacterium sp. | reverse complement strand
GTCAACTCCCTCCGCGCCCACTTCTCCACCCACAGCCGCGCTTCACAACCCACACCCCGCACAGAACCGCACAGAACCGCGACCCTACCCGTCAAGCCTACACAACCCCCCATGGGTAACCGGCAGGTGCGCCGAAATTGGCGTTATACGCGCCACGCATCGTCAACGTGCAGACAGTCGCACGCGCGCGAAGCCGCGCTTGCCAACTTGCAGCAAACCCTCAAACCCGGGCGGAAACACGCGCGCGGCGTCCTCGCACGTCTCGCCATCAATACGCACTGCACGCTCGCGCAGCTTGCGATGCGCCTCGGAGTTGCTGGACGTAAGTCCCGCTGCCGTCAACAGCGCCGGCAGGCGCAGGCCCTCGGCCGGAATGGCGATGTCCTGCAGCGACAAGGCACTGATGTCGCCCTCGCCGCGCACGGCTGCATGCCAACCGGCCAGCGCACGCTCGGCTTCGACGACGTCGTGGAAGCGCGCCGCCAGTTCGCGCGCAAGACGCAATTTGACGTCGCGCGGATTGAGCGCACCTGTCGCCACATCTGCATACAGTCGCTGCGCCTCGTCTGCATCGATGTCAAAGCTGAGCAGCTCGATCCAGCGCCACATCAGCGTGTCGTCGATCTTCATGGTCTTGCTGACGATGTCGATCGCCGGCTCATCGATGCCAATGTAGTTGCCCAGTGACTTGGACATCTTGTTGATGCCGTCGAGCCCTTCAAGCAGCGGCATGGTCAGCACGATTTGCGCCGGCTGCCCGTAGCGCTCCTGCAGCACACGCCCCATCAGCAGGTTGAAAGTCTGGTCAGTGCCGCCGAGTTCGACATCGGCAGCCAGCGCCACCGAGTCATAGCCCTGCACCAGTGGATACAAAAATTCGTGGATGGCTATCGGCTGCCGTATCTTGTAGCGTTTGGCGAAATCGTCGCGCTCCAACATGCGCGCGACGGTGTGCTGCGCGGCGAGGCGGATCATGTCGGCCGCGCTCATGCGATCGAACCACTCGGAATTGAAGCGCACCTCGGTGCGTTCGCGATCGAGCACCTTGAACACCTGCGCGGCGTAGGAGCGCGCGTTGGCCTCGATGTCCGCGCGCGTGAGCGGCTTGCGCGTGACGTTCTTGCCGGTGGGATCGCCAATCATCCCGGTGAAATCGCCGATCAGAAAAATCACCTGATGGCCCAGATCCTGGAACTGCCGCATCTTGTTGAGCAGCACCGTGTGGCCGAGATGCAGATCAGGCGCCGTGGGATCGAAGCCAGCCTTGATGCGCAGCGGACGCCTCAGCGCCAGACGCGCGCGCAGTTCATCTTCCTTGAGGATGGTTTCGGCGCCACGGCGAATCTGCGCCAATGCGTGATCGTGTTCGGACATGTCGGCCTCGTGATCGGAACTTGTCGCCCTATGTCGTCAAAGCTCCGTCATGGAGCACGGGGACGACGCGACGTGGGATTCAGCGAACGCTGAATGGGGTTAATTGTGAGTTAAACCGCGCGCTGCGCGCAAAGCCTTTGCAAACAATACGTTGACGCGGTTTTACCCAGATGGTTATGGTACCCCCCGATTTCCGCACGATGGAGCCCCGGGGATGGGCGATCACCAGCTTGCTCGCGGCGCGCGCCGTTTCACGATGCGTGCCGTCGCTACACGGCGACATCTGCGCTACTGCATCATGGCTGCTCGGCGTGCGCGCGAGGCGCTGCTGGTGCGCAAGCGTCATCGCTGGGTGCTCGCGGGCGTTGTGCTCACCGCCGTGGCGCTGGCGCTGGCCATCCTGCCGGCCTGGGCCACATTGCAACGCGAGCACGCCGCGCAGGGCCCGCGCCTGCAATTGCCGCTGGCCGTGCCAAGCCTGACCAAGGATCAAGCCGACACGCTCGCGCAGGAACCCGTCTGGCAGCAGGCCACCGTGCAACCCGGCCAGTCACTGGCCGATCTGTTCAAACAGCAAGGCTTGAACGCCACCGACCTACAATGCGCACTGGACGCTGACAACGGCCAGTCCGGGCTGGCGCGCATCCGCCCCGGTCAGCACTTCGAGTTTTTGCGCGGCGCGCACGACGAGTTGCTGGCGATGCGCTACGACCGCGATGAAACGCAGCGCGTGACCCTGCAGTTCTATGGCAATCGCGCCACCGAGAACGTGCAGCCGCGCAAGCTTGAACGCTGGACGCGCGTCGCGCATGGCGTGATCAACGATTCACTGTTCGATGCCGGCAGCCGCGCCGGCATGAGCAATGCCATGGTGCTGGAATTGGCCAAGGTGTTCGGCTACGACATCGACTTCGCACAGGATCTGCGCGCCGGCGACAGTTTCTCGGTGATTTACGACAACGTTTATCGCGATGGTGAGTATCTGCGCCCGGGCAACATCATCGCCGCCGAGTTCGTCAATCGCGGACGCCGTTACACCGCGTTCCGCTATACCCAGCCCGACGGCAACGTGACCTACTACAGCGAGGACGGGCGCCCGATGCGCAAATCGTTCCTGCGCACGCCGGTGGATTTCACGCGCATCTCCTCGCGCTTCTCGGTGGCGCGCTTGCATCCCGTCCTCGGGCGCATGCGCGCGCACAAGGGCGTGGATTACGCCGCGCCCACGGGCACACCGATCTACGCCGCCGGCGATGGCGTGGTGCAATTCAAGGGTTGGGAAAACGGCTACGGCAATTTCGTGCTGATCCGTCACAACAGGGATATCAGCACCGCCTATGGACATATGTCGCGCTTCGCCAACAGCCTGCGCAAGGGCGAGCGCGTGCGCCAGGGTCAGGTGATCGGCTATGTGGGCATGACCGGCCTCGCCACCGGACCGCATCTGCACTACGAGTTCCGCGTCGATGGCACGCAGCGCGATCCACTCACGGTGACCCTGCCCAAACCCGATCCGCTACCCAGGATGCAGCTCGCGGCCTTCCGCCGCAGCATCGCGCCGATGCTGGTGCAGATCGAGCAAGCGCACGGCCGCGGCACGCGCCTCGCCAGCGCCAGATGATCGCCGGGTGAGCACCGATCTGTATCTGGGCATGATCTCGGGCACCAGCGCCGACGGCATCGACGTGGCGCTGGTGGACTTCAGCCACGGGGTGCATCTGCTGCGTGCGGCCACGTATCCGTATGCGCCCGAGCTACGCGCCGATGTGTTGGCGCTGGCGCAGGGCGACGACGCCGTCGAGCTTGATCAATTCGGTCGTCTGGACGTCCGCATTGGCGAAGCTTTCGCGATCGCCGCGCTGGATTTGCTGCGTGCTGCAGGCACCCGCATGACCACCGTGCGCGCATTGGGCTCGCACGGTCAGACCGTGCGCCATCGCCCCGACGGCCCGCATCCGTTCACGCTGCAACTGGGCGATGCCAGCGTCATCGCCGAACGCACTGGCATGGTCACCGTAGCCGACTTCCGCCGTGCCGATGTCGCTGCCGGAGGGCAAGGCGCGCCACTACTGCCGATTCTGCATGCGGCGCTACTGGCGCGGCCGGGTGAGGCGCGCGCGGTGCTCAATCTCGGTGGCGTCGCCAATCTCACCCTGCTGGATGCCAATGGCGGTGTGCGGGGCTTCGACACCGGGCCGGCCAACGCGCTGCTGGATGCCTGGTGCCAGCGCCATAGTGGCGCGATCTGCGATGTCGACGGTGCGCTGGCGGCCCGCGGCAACGTGGATGCGGCGCTGCTGGCCGAACTGCTGGACGACGCTTATTTCGCTCTGCCCGCACCCAAGAGCACCGGACGCGAATATTTTCATCTGCGCTGGCTGGATGCACACTTGGCGGGCCGCACGCTGGCTGTGGCCGATGTTCAAACCACGCTGCTGGCCTTGACCGCGCACAGCATCGCCGCCGCACTCGCAGCGCATGCGCCGGACACGCACGCGGTTTATGCCTGCGGCGGCGGCGTGCACAACCCGGTGCTGATGCGCGCGCTGGCGCAAGCCCTGCCCTGCGCGCTGCGCAGCACCGCCGACGCGGGCGTGGACCCGGATTTCGTCGAAGCCATGGCCTTTGCCTGGCTGGCGCGGGAACGCCTACGTGGCAGACCCGGCAACCTGCCCGGCGTCACCGGCGCGCGCGGGCCGCGCGTGCTGGGCGCGGTGCATGCGCCTTGGCCGGCAACGCACGCACTGCACTAAACGGCGCCGTCAACGCTGCGCGTCGTCCTCGGGCTTGCGTGCAAATTGGCTGGCCGGCACATCGGCCAGCGCCGCCAGCGCCTCACTGAATGCGCGATCCTCGCCCGTACTGAGCCCAGCGCCCATCTGCCGGCCGAACTCGACTTCGCGCCCAGTGAACGGATCACTGCTGGCCATGCCCAAGCCATGACGCAGCGCGTGCAGGATCACGTCGTTGAGCGACCACTTGCGCGCCAGCGCCAGATCCTTGATGCGCTCGGCCAGCGCTTCGTCGATATGGCGCACCACAATATCCGGCACGGGCTTGGCTCCCGATGAATGAGTCCTGCCCCCTGTATCCTGATTCTGCCACGGCGCGAGCGCAGCGATAACCGCCACGACGCGACGCGCTCAGTTCGCGACGTGGTGTCGCAGCAAGCGCGGGCGCACCCAGAACCACAGCAGCAACGCCGGCAGTGTGGCCACGCATGAAAAAATGAAAAATCCGCTGAAGCCCACCGCACCGACGATGAAGCCCGAGAGTCCACCGATCAGCTTGCCGCTGAGCACGGTCAAGGAACTGAATAGCGCATACTGGGTTGCGGTGTAGCGGTGATCGGTGAGGTCCGACAGAAACGCCACCGCGACCGTGCCCAGCAAGCCGGTGGAGAAGTTGTCGCCAGAGATCATCACCACGAACAGCGGCATGCTGCCGTGGTGCAGTGTCAGCAGCAAAAACAGCAGATTCGACAGCGCCGCGGCCACCAGCGCCCACGGCATGCAGCGCTCCGCGCCCCAACGCAGTACCGCAGCACCGCCAGCGAACGCGCCTGCCAACCCGACCAGCACGCCGTAAAGCTTTGAAACCTCGGCTACCTGCACGAGCTTGAATCCGGCATCCAGATAAAACGGCAGCGCCACCGGGCCCAGCATCTGGTCGGAAATCTTGAACAGCAGAATGAACGCCAGCAGCAGCAGCGCGAGATTCGCCCCGAAGCGCTCGAAGAACTGCCGGAACGGACCGATCACGCCATCATCCAGCGCCGCGCGCCAATTGGCCGCGCGCGCGCGGCGCGCGGCCGGTTCGCGCGCCAGCAGCGTGGTCGCGATCGGCACCAGCAGCAGTGCCGCCATGATGCGGTAGGCCGCGCTCCAGCCGGCGTATTGCGCCAGCACCAGCGCACCGGCGCCGCTGGCAATCAGCGCCACGCGATAACCAAAAATGTAGGTCGAGGCCAGCGCGCCCTGCATTTCGGGCGGGGCGATCTCGATGCGATAGGCATCGATCACCGTGTCCTGCGTGGCGCCAGCAAAGGCGGCCAATCCAGTGATGAGCAAAAACAGCGGCAGCTGCGCGTGCGGGGTGACCTGCGCCATGCCCAGCAAGGCCAAAGCCAGCGCGCATTGCGCCAGCAGCAGCCAACTGCGGCGCTGCCCCAGACGACGCAGCAGCGGCAGCGGGATGCGATCAACCGCCGGCGACCACAGAAACTTGAACGAGTAAGTCAGGCCGATATAACTGATCAGGCCGATGTCATCGAGCGAGACGTGATCCAGCTTCAGCCAACCGGACAGCGTGTAGCCGATCAGCAGAAACGGCAGGCCCGAGGAGAATCCGAAAAAAAACAGCGTCAGCGCCGCCGGCTGGGCGAAGGCCATCAATGTGGCGCGCAAGCCGCGCGCGGCGCTCATCGCAAATCCACGTCGTAATCCACCGCGTAGGCCGCGTGGTCGGAAAAGCGCGGACTGCGATGCACCTGACAGGCGCGCAGTTGCTCGCGCAAACCCGGTGTTGCCAGCTGGTAGTCAATGCGCCAGCCGACATCCTTGGCGTAAGCCTCGCCACGGTTCGACCACCACGTGTATTCCTGCGCGTCGGGCTTCAGGGTGCGGTAGGTGTCAACCCAGCCGCGTTGCTCGACCTGTTCATTCAACCAGGCGCGCTCCGCGGGCAAACAACCCGAGTTCTTCTGGTTGGATTTCCAGTTCTTGATGTCCAGCGCGCTGCGCACGATGTTCCAGTCGCCGCACAGCACATAATCGCGGCCGCTGCGCAGCCAACCATCGAGCACACCGGCGAACCACGCCATCACCTCGAACTTGAAGCCCTGGCGCAACTCGCCGGAGGAGCCCGAGGGCAGATACAGCGACACCACGCTGAGCGCACCGAAGCGCGCTTCAAGATAGCGCCCTTCGCAGTCGAACGGCTCCCAGCCCAGCGTATCCAGCACCGCGTCCGGCGTGCACCGCGAAAACACCGCCACACCGCTGTAGCCCTTCTTGCTGTGCGCGTCGTGCCAGTGGCAGTGATAACCCGCAGGGCGATGCGCGACATCAAGCTGCGTTTCCTGCGCCTTGGTTTCCTGCAGGCACATCACATCGGCCTGCTGCGTCGGCAGCCACTCGAACAGACCCTTGCGCGCGGCCGAGCGGATGCCGTTGGCGTTCAAGGAGAGGATGCGCATGCGTGGGCTCGACTGCGAAGCAGGCGCGACCATGCCTCGCCGATGCGCGCCAAGTCAACGCACGCAGGTCATGGATGCGTCGCCCTGCCATCGCCTCGATAATGTCAGTACTTGTCAAGCGGCCCTCACCATGCATGCTTATCAGCAGGACTTTCTTGCACTCGCGCACGCCGCCGGAGTGCTGCGTTTCGGCAGCTTCACGCTGAAATCCGGACGGCAAAGTCCCTACTTTTTCAACCTCGGGCAGATCGCCACGGGCGCCAGGCTGGAGCGACTCGGCGCTGCTTACGCCGCTTGCATCGAAGCCTCGGGCGTGGGTTTCGACATGCTGTTCGGCCCCGCCTACAAGGGCATTCCGCTGGTCACGGCCACGGCCATCGCCCTGGCCGAGCGCCACGGCCACGATGTGCCGCTGGCCTACAACCGCAAGGAAGCCAAGAATCACGGCGAGGGCGGCGTGATCGTCGGCGCGGCGCTGAGCGGGCGCGTGCTGGTGATCGACGACGTACTGACTGCGGGCACCGCGGTGCGCGAATCGCTGGCGCTGATTCGCGCGCACGGCGCCACGCCCGCTGGCGTGGTGATCGCGTTGAATCGTCAGGAACGTGGCCAGGGCACGCGCTCGGCGGCGCAGGAGCTGACCCGCGAACACGGTCTGCCGGTGCTGGCCATCGTCGGTTTGAACGAGATCATGGATTACGTGAGCGCGCAGCCCGAGTTGGCCACGATCGGCGCCGAGCTGGCGACGTATCGCGCGCGCTACGGCGTCGCCTGAACACATGACACCAGCCGCGACATGCGCAACACATCGCTTGTCGATGGCCAACGGCCGGTTATCATGAGTCTTTGCTCGCGCCAGCGCGCGGAATCCGGATTCAGCTGATGCGGGTCAACGTCATCGCGTGGGACAACGGCCTTGGCCTCTCCAGGCATCTGCGCCTGCTGGCCGGCGCGCTGCGCGCCAGCGGCCACGACGTCACCATGACCGGCCTGCGCCGCAGCAATTGGCGCAAGCTGGGGCGGCGCATCGAGCTGGGCACGCGCAACGCATGGAATCACGCACTTGGCGATCGCGGCTGGGCGCGTCATGACGTCAATTTGCTGATCGAGCACATCCGCCCCGAGTTCCTGCCGGCCGCGCGGCGCAACGTGCTGCTGCCGCATCCGGAGTGGTTCCTCGACAGCGACCGCGCGCTACTGCCGCGCATCGACGCCGTGTTCGCGCAGACGCAACATGCGGTCGCCATTTTCGAGCGACTCGGCCAGCGCGTGCTCTACACCGGCTTCACCAGCGAGGACCGGCGTGATGTTTCGGTGCCGCGCGAGCGCGCGTTTTTCCACCTCGCTGGGCGCAGCCAGAACAAAGGCAGCGAGCGCCTGCTGGCACTGTGGTGCAAGCATCCAGAATGGCCGTGCCTGACCGTGATACAGAACCCCAAGAGCGCCACGCCATGCGCGCCCGCGGCCAACATCGAGCATCGCATCGATTACCTCGACGATACCGCATTGCAGCGCCTGCAGAACGCGCACTGGTTCCACTTGTGCCCATCCGAAACCGAGGGTTATGGCCATTATCTGGTCGAGGCCATGGGCATCGGCGCCGTGGTGCTGACCACCGACGCCGCGCCGATGAACGAGTTCATCACCTCCACGCGCGGCTTGCGCGTGGCTTGCACACGCAGCGGTCGCCAGAATCTGGCCACGACGCATTATTTCGATGACGCCGCGATGGAGCAGACCATCGCGCAAGCCATGGCCCTGAGCGACACGGATCTGGCGCGCCTGGGCGGCGCTGCGCGCGTCTGGTTTGAGGACAATGCGCGCGCGTTTCCGCAGCGCGTGGATACCGCGCTGCAGGCGTTGTCGCGCTGAAGCAACAGCGCGATTCACTCTAATGGCCTTGCGCTCTTGCCCACAATCGTGTCGTAAATCACATATATCGTGACTTTGTAATGAAAACGTACATTGTGAATTGCGCGCACCATCACTAGCATTCAGCGTGCAATCACACAGCGGTCATCGCGCCAGTGCATGATCGTTGCGGAGACAGGGGCGGCTGTAAGGATGCTGTGGTTTGCAAAGGAGTAAGCCATCATGGCCAGTGTCAATCTGGTCTACCGTGACAACGGCTTTGGTCTGAGTCGAGACTTTCGCCTGTTGGCGGGCGCACTGCGCCACAACGGATGTGAGGTCTACGCCACGCGCCTTGATGCGCACAGCGAACGTCGTCGTCGTCGTCGTGGTGTTGCCGCTTGCCTGCAGGCGCCTCGTCTGTTGGCCGGCAGCTTGCGCCGACATCTGGCCGCGCCACGCTTCGATCTGAACATCATGTTCGAGCACTTGTGGCCCGAACAGCGCCCGCTGGCGCAGCGCAACGCCGTGCTGCCCAACCCGGAATGGTTCGATCGTCACGACCAGCGCCGCATCGGCAGCATCGACGCGGTCTGGGCCAAAAGCCGCGATGCGCTGGATATCTTTCAGGCGCTGGGCTGCAGTGCGCAATTGGTCGGTTTCCACAGCGAGGATCGCCTGGATCGTGACGTGCCACGCCAGCGCCAGTTTCTGCATCTGGCCGGCGGCAGCCGCACCAAGGGCACACAGCGTCTGCTCGCGCTGTGGCGCCGACACCCTGAATGGCCGCGACTGACCGTGTTGCAGCATCCCAGCGAGGCGATCGAGACGCCCGCAGCAGCCAACATCGACCACCGTATCGGCTACCTCGATCCGCGACGACCGGAGGCGCTGCATGAATTGGTGCGTCTGCAGAATAGTCATCAGTTTCATGTCTGCACCTCGGAAGCCGACGCCTGGGGGCATTATCTGGTCGAGGCACTGGGCGTCGGCGCAGTGACGCTGACCGTGGATGCGCCGCCGATGAACGAACGCATCACGCCCGAATGCGGGCTGCTGGTGCCTTATGTGCGGCGCGAGCCCATGGGTTTGGCCACACGCTATTACTTCGATGAGCGTGCGCTGGAGCGCACCGTGGATTACGCGCTGAGCCTGGATGCGCACGCGCTGCGGCGGATCAGCGACAACGCCCGCGCCTGCTTCGAGCGCAACCGCGACGCCTTCGATCAGCGCGTGGGCGCGGCGCTGCAGCGCAGTTTGCGCTGAGGGCATGACGTATTTGATTGCGTACTGGCGCGCGCGCCGGCGCCAGCCTTGGCAGACGTGGCTGGGACTGGGCGCGTTGGCGCTGGCCGCGCTGACCGCCGTATCCAACCTGCCGCAACCGCTGCAATCCAGCACCGCCGCGGCGCTGGCCCTGCTGGCGCTTCTGCTCAGCGGCGCGCTGCCGTGGCGCACGCTGCGCCGACATCCGGTGCCGTGGTTGATCCTCGCGCTGCTGTTGTACTGCTTGGCGCAGGCTGCGCTGGTGGCGCAGCCCGGCGCGCAACTGGGTTACGCGCGCCAGCTCACGCTTAGCACCGAACCGCTGAAAGTATTGGTGTATGCCTGCGTGTTCGGCTGGTGGCTGGCGCGCTATCCGCAGTGGATCATGCGCGTGCTCAAGCTGATGGCGCTGGGCTGGCTGCTGTGGGCGCTGGCACAGTTGCCCTGGTTGCATCTGGATGCGCTGACCGCGGGCACACTGCGCCTGCGTCTGGGCTACGCGGAAAATCTCACCGGAGCTTTTGCAGCGCTGGTGCTGTTGATCGGCATGTGTGGCGCATGGCTGTGCCGGCGCGATGACCTCGCACCCGAGTTGACCGGCTTGCGCAGCGACGCGTGGGCGCTGCTGACGCTGGCGGCACTGCTGGTGTTGCTGTTCGCGCAATCACGTGGCGCATGGCTGGCCGCGGTCGCCGGTGCCGCAATACTGTTCGTGCTTGGCCGCGCACCGCGACGCAGTGTGAGTGCGTTGCGCTGGCGCACTTGGATCGGGCTGGGCGTGCTGACCTTCGCGCTGATCGCCTATGTGGCGCGTCCGGCGGTGCTGCAGCGTTTCGACGGCGGCGGCACCGCGGCGCTGAGTGTGCTCGACGGGGGGGCCGTCTCCGCCGCCGCGCCCTCCGTCGGCCTGCGTCTGGAACTATGGCGCTTTGCCGTGCACATGATTGCGCAGCGCCCCATGCTCGGCTGGGGCCTGGCCAGTATCCAGCCGGCCATCGCCGCCCACGGCATCGCCTGGCAGGGTTACGTGCCGCCGCACCTGCACGACACGCCGCTGCAGGTCGCCGCGGGCATGGGACTGATCGGCCTGCTGCTGCTGGGCGCGGCGTTCCTGCTGCCGCTACGCGATCTGCTGCGCGCCTGGCGCCGCGATATCGATGCACGCCCGCAACTGGCGCTGTTGCTGGCGCTGTGCGTGGTGCTGCTCACCGTCAATCTGTTCGACTATCTGGCGTGGAGCAACGGCTACATGCGCGGTCCGCTGGAAATCGTGCTGGGCTGCGCCATGGCGGTCTCGCTGCGCTGGCGCGGCGGTGAACCGATGCTACCTCGAGCATCCGGCTGATGCCGGACAGCAAAAAGCCTGCTGCAATGCAGGCTTTAGCGTTGGCATGCCCATCGTGCTGGCCTACTTGATCTTGCCTTCCTTGTAGATCACGTGCTTGCGGACGACCGGGTCGTACTTCTTGACTTCCATCTTGTCCGGCGTGGTCTTCTTGTTCTTGTCGGTGGTGTAGAAATGACCGGTGCCGGCCGAGGACGTCAGACGAATCTTGTCGCGCTTGGATGCCATGGCTGGATACTCCTCAGATCTTCTCGCCGCGCGCGCGCAGCTCGGCAATCACGGTTTCGATGCCCTTCTTGTCGATGATGCGCAGGGCGTGGCTGGAAACGCGCAACTTGATCCAGCGGTTCTCGCTGGGCACCCAGAAACGGCGCTCGTGCAGATTGGGCAACCAGCGGCGGCGGGTTTTGTTGTTGGCGTGCGAGACGTTGTTGCCGACCTGCACACCCTTGCCTGTGACTTGGCAGACGCGGGACATCGGAATCTCCGGTGATGACATGAATGCCGTCCTTGGCCAGGGCGGCAGCGGCCCGGCGACCCCTGCGGGCCACGCGATGCCGGAAGTTGTGCCGCAAACCCGCGCATCGCGTCGCGCAGGCGACCCAGGACAAGTGCATAGGCCGGCGTAATACAGCCTGATAGCTTAGCCAGTTTGCGGTTGCGCAGGCAACAGGCGCTTGCGCACAGGTGCAGCGCAGGCGCTGCTGTGGGATGATTTCCGGCCTTTGTTCCCACACATCCTTTCAAGCATACGGAGTCCAACCATGGCAGAGACCCTCACCAACGGCCAGGCCGAGCAGCCACAGCTTTCGCTGCAGAAACTCTACGTGCGCGATGTGTCCTTCGAGGCACCCAATGCGCCGCAGGTGTTTCAGGACATGGGCCGCAGCGACGCGCAGCCGCAGATCCAGCTCAACCTCAACCAGAAGGCTGCCGAGCTGGGCGAGGGCGCTTATGAGGTGGTGCTGACGCTGACCCTGACCTGCACCATGGACGAGCGTACCGTGTATCTGGCCGAAGTGCAGCAGGCCGGCATTTTCGGCATCACCGGCTTCGATCAGGCCAACCGCGAGGCGATCCTTGGCGCCTACTGCCCCAACGTGCTGTTCCCGTACGCGCGCCAGGTGATCTCCGATCTGATCCAGAACGGCGGCTTCCCGCCATTTTTCCTGCAGCCGGTCAACTTCGACGCGCTGTACGCCGAGCAGCAGCGCCGCCAGGCGATGCCGGAAGCGCCGGCCGCGCACGTCTGAGGCGATGAGCGACACCACGCGCGTCGCGGTCCTGGGCGCAGGCTCCTGGGGCACGGCGCTGGCCGCCGTGCTGGCGCGGCACGGCGCCGAAACCCGTCTGTGGGGTCGCGACGCGACGCAGATGACGGCGCTGGCTGCAGCGCGTCGCAACCTGCGCTATCTGCCGGAGCTGGAACTGCCGGACACACTGGCGTTCACGCATGATTTGGCACGCGCGCTGGCCGACGTCGACGTGGTGCTGATCGTGGTGCCCAGCCACGCCTTCGCCACGTTGCTGGAGCAGATTGAAACCCCGCTGCCGGCGCAAGCCGGCATCGCCTGGGCGACCAAGGGCTTCGAGCCGGGTACCGGGCGGTTTCTGCACGAACTGGTCGGCGCGCGCTTCCCCGGGCGCCCGGCCGCAGTCGTCACCGGCCCGTCGTTCGCACGCGAAGTGGCGCAGGGTCTGCCCACGGCGCTGACCGTGCACGCGCTCGATACCGCGTTCGCGCAACAGCTTGCCGCGCTGTTGCACGGACCGGCGCTGCGCGCCTATTCCGGTGCCGATGTGCTGGGCGCGGAACTGGGCGGCGCCATGAAGAACGTGCTGGCCGTAGCCACTGGCGCCGCCGACGGCATGCAGCTCGGCCTGAACGCGCGCGCCGGACTGATCACCCGCGGCATGAACGAAATGCTGCGCCTCGGCATGGCCCTGGGCGCGCGCGCCGAAACCCTGATGGGCCTGGCCGGACTGGGCGATCTGGTGCTGACCTGCACCGGCGATCTGTCGCGCAACCGCCGCCTCGGCATGGCGCTGGGCCGCGGTGTGCCGCTGGCGCAGGCGCTGGCCGAGATCGGCCAGGTCGTCGAGAGCGTGCTCACCGCCGAAGAGGTGGTGCGCCTGGCCGAGCGTTGGGATCTGGATCTGCCGATCAGCTTCCACGTGCGCGCCGTATTGCGCGGCGAGATGACGCCGGGCGAAGGCTTGCGCGCACTGCTGGCGCGCGAACAGAAACCCGAGTATCCGGCCGGGCTGTTCGAGTCACGCTGAGCGGATTCGACGCCGATCCCGTGAGCGGCGCGGACAGGTCGCGAACATCGCTGCAGCCGTCGCTCACGGTGCTAAGCTCGAAAGGTTTGGCGCCCGCCGGGCGCCTGGAACGAGACCGTGGGCAGCACGCCTTCACGCATACACCCGCCGGCCGCTGCGTCGGAACTGATCAGCCTGCCGGCCGCCTGGCGGCGGCTGTTCGCCAGCCACGCACCAGCGCCGGACGCTGCCGGCGTGCTCGGATTCCTGCTCGAATTGACTACCGCGGATGGCCAGGCCGCGGCCGAGCTGGACGTGGCGCCAGTGCTGCTGACCGCGCTCGGCAACAGTCGCTACGCACGGCCGCTGCCGCTGGATGCCAAGCGCCTTGGGCAAGGCGGCCTGAGCCTGCCGCAGCAGCGTCTGGCGGCGAGCCTGCTGGGCCTGCCGCAGGTGGCGCGCAAGGGGCGCAGCTATGCGCGCCTCGCTGGTGCGCTCGGCGACGCGCTGCTGATCGAGATGCTGGACAGCGCCCCCTGCCTGTTCGGCGGCGTCGCCGGATTGCACATGCAGCGCGGCGCTGGCAAGTCACTGCGCTGGCACTGGCAGATCGAAGCCGATGGGCGTCAGCGCCTGCTGCCTGCGTTGCGTCCCGGCCAGCGCCTGCTGCGCATCGGCGCGCTGTGGGTACTGGATGCCGAGCACGCCAACCTGTGCCCACTCGAAGGTGAAGCCGATGCCGCGGTGCTGCTCGATGCGCCGCCGTTGCCGCCCGAATCCAGCGCCGCGCTGGCAGCACTGCTGCCGGGCACGCGCTGGGCTGGGCAGATTCCAGCGCCACAACAATTCGCCGCGGTGGCGCGCGCCGAACTTAGTCCCAGACCGGTGCTGACCCTGCACGCGCTCACCCGCCATGCGCGCCTCGCCGCCGGCGCGCCGCCGCCGGCCTATGCACGGCTCAGTTTCGAGTACGGCGGCGAGCGCCTGCCCGGACGCGGCGGCGAAGGGCTGGTACGGCGCGTGCGCGAGGGCAAGCTGGTGGAAATCGCGCGCAAGCGTGCCGATGAACTGGCCGCGATGGAACGCCTCGAAGCCGTCGGTCTCACCCCGGCGGTGGACACCGAAGGCCTGCCCTGGGATCTGGCCGACACCTTGCCCGAGGACGCATGGATGTTCCCCGGCGCCGGCCACACCGGCGCGTTGGAGGTCAACACACCAGCGCGCTGGCTGGCGCTGCGCGCGCGCCTCGAAGCCGAGGGCATGCAGTTCGATTACGCGCCCAGCTTTCCGTTCGAGGTGCTGGACGGCGCGCCGCAGTGGTACGGCGTGGCCATACCCAGCGCCGATCAACGGCAGTTCGCGCTGGAGGTGGGGCTGGAACTGGACGGTCGGCGCATCAACCTGCTGCCGGCGGTGGCGCAGGCGCTGGCCGAGCGTCAAATCAGTCTTTCCCCGGCCGCGCACGAGCCCGAGGACGCGGTGTGGTACGCGCCGCTGGATGCGCGCCGCCGCATTCCGGTGCGCCTGTCCGCGCTGCGCGCGCTGCTGGCGCCGCTGGCCGAGTATCTGGATCGGCCGCGCCCGCAATTGCTGCTGCCACGCGTGCAGGCCGGACGTCTGGCCGAACTACGCAGCGCGCTGCCGGCTGAGCGGCCGCTGGAGGCGCCGGCCGAGCTGGCCGATTTCACTCAACGCTTGCTGCGTACCGCCGCCGCCGCCAGCGATGCGCCACCGAGCACGTTGCGCGCCGAGCTGCGTCCCTATCAGCGCGAAGGTCTGCGCTGGTTGAACGCGCTGGCCGAAGCCGGTCTGGGCGGCGTGCTGGCCGACGACATGGGTCTGGGCAAGACCGTGCAACTGCTCGCGCATCTGCTCACGCTGAAAGCGCAGGGCAAGCTGCCGGCGCCGGCGCTGCTGGTGGTACCCACCAGTCTGATCCCCAACTGGGAACAGGAAAGCACGCGCTTCGCCCCGGATCTGCGCCTGCTCACCCTGCACGGCGCGCAGCGCAGCGAACACTTTGAGCGCATCGCGCAACACGATGTGGTGCTGACCAGCTACGCCCTGCTGCCGCGCGATGTCGCCGTGCTGCGTCGCGAAGCGTTCACGCTGGCGGTGCTGGACGAGGCGCAGCAGGTCAAGAACCCGCGCACGCGCGCGCGCCGTGCATTGCAGGAGCTGGCGCCACCGCGCGTGCTGGCGCTGACCGGCACGCCGCTGGAAAACCATCTCGGCGAGTTGTGGGCGCAGCTCGATCTGACCGTGCCCGGCCTGCTCGGCGACGAGCACGGCTTCCGCAAGCACTACCGTCAGCCGATCGAGAAGCAGGGCGATGCCGAGGCGCAGGCACGACTCAACCAGCGCATCGCGCCATTCATCCTGCGCCGCACTAAGGCGCAGGTCGCCACCGAGCTGCCGCCGAAAACCGAGATCACGCGCAACGTGCGCCTGGAAGGTCGTCAGCGCGAGCTGTACGAAGGACTGCGCCTGACCCTGACCGAGGAGCTGCGCCAGGTGATCGTGCAGCGAGGCATCGAGCACAGCGGCATCGTCGTGCTGGATGCGCTGCTGAAGCTGCGCCAGGTGTGCTGCGATCCGCGCCTGGTCAAGCTCGAGGCCGCGCGCGGCGTGCACGAATCGGCCAAGCTCGAATTGCTCATGGAGATGCTGCCGGCGCTGGTCGATGAAGGTCGCAGCGTGCTGCTGTTCAGTCAGTTCACCAGCATGCTGGCGCTGATCGCGCGCGAACTGGATCGCCTGCGCATTCCCTACCTGCTGCTGACCGGCGACACGCGCGATCGTGCCACGCCGGTGCGCCGCTTCCAGGCTGGCGAGGTGCCGCTGTTCCTGCTTTCGCTCAAGGCCGGCGGCGTCGGCCTCAACCTCACCGCCGCCGACACCGTGATCCACTACGACCCGTGGTGGAACCCGGCCGCCGAGGCGCAGGCGGTCGATCGCGCGCACCGCATCGGCCAGGACAAGCCCGTGTTCGTGTATCGCCTGGTCGCGGCTGGCACCGTCGAGGAACGCATCGAGGCACTGAAGCAGCGCAAGGCCGCGTTGGCCGAAGCCGTGCTCGACGGCGGCGGCAGCCGCGAGCGGCTGAGCTTCGGTCAGGATGATCTGGATCTGCTGCTGGCACCCTACGCCAGCTGAGCGCCGGACTGTGCGCAGCGCTGTTGCGTGCCGGTGCACAGTGCGTGCGCCGCGGTGCACTTGGCGGCGGACGGGAGCGCGCGCATGTTGCAAGCAGCGGCGCAGCGCGCCATCCGGAATCACCGCCATGAGCACTCGCAACCTGATTCGCAATCTTCCCGGCCTGCCCACCAGCGACGGCGCCGGAGTCAAACTCACCCGCCTGATCGGCCAGCCGATGCTGGACATGCTGGATCCGTTCCTGCTGCTCGATGCGTTCGGCTCGGAGCGCGGCACCGATTACATCGCCGGTTTTCCAGAGCACCCGCATCGCGGCTTCGAGACCGTCACCTACATGCTCGCCGGGCGCATGCGCCACCGCGACAACCACGGCAACAGCGGCCTGCTGGTCGCCGGCGGCGCGCAATGGATGACCGCGGGCGCGGGCCTGATCCACTCCGAGATGCCCGAGCAAAGCGACGGCGAGATGCGCGGCTTCCAGTTGTGGGTGAACCTGCCCGCCACGCACAAGATGATCGCGCCGCGCTATCAGGACATCGCGCCCGAGCAAATCCCCGTGCTCACGCCCGCAGCGGGCGCCAGCGTGCGCCTGATCGCCGGCGAGGCCTTCGGCGCGCGTGGTCCGGTGCAGGGCATTCTCACGCAGCCGCTGTTCGTGGACATCGCGCTCGCAGCGGGTGCAGCGTTCACACTGCCGCTGCCGGCCGCGCACACCGCGTTCGTCCATGCATTCGAGGGCGCGAGCGTGCAGGTTGGCGACACGTGGTTGGCCGCGCAGGAACTCGGCGTGCTCGGCGCTGGCGAGCAGATCGAACTGCGCGCCACGGATGCACCGACGCGGCTGATCCTGGTCGCCGCCGCGCCATTGCACGAGCCAGTGGCGCGCTACGGCCCATTCGTGATGAACACGCGTGCGCAGATCGAACAGGCGGTCGCGGATTTCCGCAACGGCCGCATGTGAGTTGGCGCGGCGCTGGACGATTCAATGCAGCCAGCGCCCGCCGCGGCGGCCAGGCGGCACGCGGAACTCGATGCTGGATGCGCTGCCGGTAGCGGCCTGTTCGCGCGTGGTCGGCGGATGCACGCGCCAGTATTCGGCCAGTGCCCCGACCGTCTCGGGCAATTGCGCGAGATAGCTGTCGTATTCGGCATCGTCCAGTGCCTCGACTTCATCGTCGGTGGCCAGCGCGCCGGATTCGATGGCCAGCACCACCACCGGATTGAGCAGGTGCATCAGCTCGGCGTCCTGCTCGAGGCGCAGCTCCCAGAGCTCGGCGCGCAGGTTGATGCCTTGCGCGAAACCATGGCACCAGCCGGCGGCGCTGAGCGCGCTGTCGCCCTCATCGGTATCGACCTCGCCGAGGATCGGCTCGTAGCGCTCGTGCTCGATCTCCAGCGGAATCGAATCGCTGAGCCGCGCCAGCAGGCTGAGGATGTGGTTACCCTCGGCGGCATCGTCGAAGGGCTCGTGCAGCACCTCGGGCAGCCACTCGTCGGGGCGCGCCGGCTCGGGACCGATCAGCAGCGCGGTGAGCAGGCCGTGCACGCCGTCCAGCAGCGGGCCATCGTCGGTGTTGTGGCGGCGCAGAAACAGATCCAGCTCGTCGAGTTCGGCGTCAGTGAGAGACAGGGCGGGGTCGTCGTTCATGCCAGTTCCAGCAGCACGGGGGCGTGATCCGAGGGCCGTTCCCAGGTGCGTGGGATACGGTCGATCGCGGCGGCGCGCAAGCGCGGGTGCAGGGCGCGGCTGCTGAGGATCAAGTCGATGCGCAGGCCGAGATTGCGCCGGAAACCACCTTGGCGATAGTCCCACCAACTGTAGTGACCGGGGTCGTCGTGCAAGGCACGGAAGCTGTCTTCCAGGCCCAGCGCCAGCAAACCTTGCAGGGCTTCGCGCTCCGGAGCGCTGCACAAAATCTGGTCGCGCCACGCCAGCGGATCGTGCACGTCGCGGTCATCGGGCGCGATGTTGAAATCGCCCAGCACGACCAGCTCTGGATGACGCGCCAACTCGGTTTCTAGAAACGCGCGCACGGCGCCGAGCCAGCGCAGTTTGTAGGCGTATTTGTCGCTGTCCACGGCCTGACCGTTGACCACGTAAAGATTCACCACGCGCAGGCCATCGATGTCGGCGGCGAGGAAACGCCGCTGCGGATCATCCAGTCCGGGCAGCTCGCGCAGCACCTGCCGCGGCGGCGTGCGCGCCAGCAGCGCCACGCCGTTGTAGGTCTTCTGCCCGCTGCACACGGCGTGATAGCCGACCGTCGAGAATTCGGCGGCGGGAAAGCGCGCGTCTTCCAGCTTGGTTTCCTGCAGCGCGAGCAGATCCGGGCGCTCGGCCTCAAGCCACTGCAGCACCTGCGGCAAACGCACGCCCAGCGAATTGACGTTCCAGGAGGCCAGCTTCATGCGCGCATTTTAAGGGCTTGGACGTCGCGGCGCAGAGCCTCAAGGCAATTTGCTTGTGGCACGAGAATATGACCGGCAAACTGCGGCAGGTTGTCCGGTTTGTCCGGATTGCTTGCAGAATCGTATGCAAAACGTGCACCACGCGTGCCCGGTTTGTCATGCGCGCGCACGCGAGTCAGGCTAGCGTTGTGATATCTGTCGAGGCGCCTTCCATGTCACCGAAACCCATCGTACTGACCGTCGCCAGCCTGCTGCTGCTCGCGCGCGGCGCCAGCGCCGCACCTGCGCAACCGACGCCCGCGGAACTGCCCAGCGGCCGCCTGCTGGCACCCGTCGGCGTGCTGACGAGCACGCCCAATTTTCCCACCCAGGTGGTGGTCGCCGAAGGCCATGTGGCGGTACTCAACGGCGGCGCCAACAAACTGCAGAGTTTGCGCCTGTATGCGGCCGACGATTTGCACACGCTCGCCGTGATCAGCACGCTGCTGGGCAAATCGCACGCCACCGCGGTGCCCGGTGCCAACGTGGCGCAGGGCCGCGGCGGCGAACTGTCGGCGCCAGTGAGCGCGGTGATTCCCAATCAAAGCCTGTTCCAGGGTTTGAGCTCCGGCGCCAACGGCATGCTCTATGCCACCGGGGGCGCCAGCGACGATCTGCTGGCGTTCGCCACGCACGACGGCACGCTCAGACTGCAGCGACGCTACGCGCTGCACTGGCAGGCGTTTCCGCGCACACAGTATCCGTATCAATACGCTGGCAACCAACAACAAACGCGGCATTTCTACCCGGACAGCGTGGTGATCGGCCCTGGCGGCGCGCACGCCTATGTCACCGGCCTGCTGGCCAACAGTCTGGCGCGCGTGAATCTAACCAGCGGCGCCGTGCGCTATCTCAACGTGGGCAGCTATCCGTTCGCCGTGACGCTGGCCGACGGCGGCCAGCGTCTGGTGGTCAGCGACTGGGGCGGCAACGGTGTCAGCGTGATCGACCGCGCGGCGTGGAAGATGCTGGGCGCGGTGCCCACCGGCCCGGTGCTGGGTCCGCGCAGTTTCGCCGCCGGCGCGCATCCGACCGCGCTGGCCGCGCAACCGGGCACGCCGTTGGTGTGGGTGGCCGATGCCAATCTCGATCGCATCGTCGCGGTCGATACGCAAACCCTGAAGGCCGTGCGCGTGCTTGATGACGCGCCGTATCCCGACGCCCCGCCCGGCTCCTATCCCGATGCGCTGGCACTGGCGCACGGGCAACTGTTCGTGGCCAACGCCGGCAACGATGACGTGGCGGTGCTCGACCTCGCCAGCGGCCAGCGCGCGGCGCTGATTCCCACCGGCTGGTATCCCACCGCGCTGGCGGTGCGCAAGGACGCGCTGTACGTGGTCAGCGCCAAGGGCATGGGCAGCGGCCCCAATCTTAAGCATCAGTGGGTGGGCGATTTCATGCATGGCCTGCTGCAGCGCGTGGATCTGCGCGAGCTGCCCGCGCACGCCAGCCTGTGGACCGCGCAGGCGCTGGGCAACGATGGCTTCACGCCGACGCAGCGCGATACGCTGACCGCCGCCAATGCCGCATCCAGCGCATGGCTGCATGCGCACATCCACCACGTGGTGTTCATCCTGCGCGAGAACAAAACCTTCGACGAGAATCTGGGCGACTATCCCGCGGCTGGTCACTGGGCCGATCCCGCGCTGGATTTGTACGGCCCGCGGCAGTTGCCCAACCTCTACGCCGCGGCCGCGCGCGGCGCGCTGCTCGTGAACTTCTATGCCGACGGCGAGGTGACCTCGCAAGGCCATCAGTGGACCACCGCCGGTTCCGATTCGGATTTCCTGCAGCGCACCTGGTCCCTGTACTACTCGGACCGCGGCTACATTCCCAACTCGGGCTGGACGCAATCGCTCAAGCCCGATGCGCGCGGCGCGCGCAACCCCTACGCGATTTACACCAACCTCAGTGCGCTCGGGCACTGGAGCAATCCGTGGATCACCTACCCGGCGCGCCTGTTCCTGTTCAACGATCTGCTCGCGCACCACGTCAGCTTCGAGGACTTCGGCGAGTTCGCGGCGCGCAACAAGATCGGTGACATCTCGCCGGCGCTGCGCGCGCATCTAGCGATGAACTACCCGGCCTGGGACCGGCTGGTGCTGGATACGCAGCGCGCGTCCATCGCCGATCGCTGGATCCGCGCGCACGCGAAACACCTGCCGCGCGTGATCTACATCTGGCTGCCGGATGACCACACCGCCGGCCGTGCCGCGTGCATGGCCAGTCCGGACAGCTATGTCGCCAACAATGATTACGCCACCGCCGAGGTGATCCATACGCTGTCCAAGCTGCCCGAGTGGAAGCACACCCTGGTGCTGCTCACCGAGGACGATGCGCAGTCCGGTGCCGATCACATCAACGCGCACCGCACTTTCGCGGTGGCGCTGGGGCCGTGGGTCAAGTCCGGGGTGCTGGACACACAGCACCTCTCGCAAGTGGACTTGCTGCGCACCATCGAGGCGGTGGCCGACATTCCGCCGATGTCGCAGTGGGACGCCAATGCACACGTGCTCGGTGGCATCTGGCGCGCCACGCCCGACGCCGCGCCCGCGCCGGTGCTGCCGATGCGGACCGCGATGCTGCGCAACCCCGGTCACTGCGCGGCCGATTCACCGTTCCGCCACTGGCCGGTCGACCACGTGCCCGGCGCCGATCACATCGCCTGGAACACGCTGCCGCCCGCGCGCAGCTACACGCCCACCGCGTTGCTGAAAATCAGCGGCCCCGAGCAACTGCGCCAGGAATGGCTGGCCAGCAAGGGTCCATCCGCCTATGCCGCGCTGTTGCGGCGGCTCAACACCATGGCCGCAAAACAGCAGCGCCCGCTGAGCAGTCTGATCGCCGGCGATGGTGGCGATTGAGAACGCGTTGAATTCCCGTGCGAACGCCACGCCACGCTTCAGGTCGCGTTCGCCGCCGCGATTCTGCAGTCAGACCACCGCCTCGCCGCTGGCCTGCTCCAGACTGACGCGACGCGTTTCCGGAATACCGACCAGCGTGAGCACCGCGCCGATCAGCGCGGTGACGGCCAGAAAGGCCACGGCAAAGCTTTGTCCGTAGTCCTGGAACAGACGCGGAAACACGAACACGCCCAGCGCCGCACCCAGCCTGCCTGCGGCGACGCTGAGGCCCTGCACCAGCCCGCGCACGCGCGTGGCGGCCATCTCGACGCCGAGCATGCCGGCGCCGCTGATCGAGCCCGGCCCGGCCTGATTGAAGAAGAAAAACAAGCCGTACAGCGTGATGCCCCACAGCGGCGCGCTGATGCCGGGGTGATAGGAGTACGCATACAAGCCGAGCATCGCACCCATCAGCACGAAGCCCCATGCCTGCAAGGGCTTGCGTCCCCAGCGATCGATCAGCAACACCGCCACCACGCTACCGCTGACGCTGAAAATCGCCGAGTTGACCAACTGGAACTCGGCTGGCGTGAGGCCCACGCCCTTGCCCAGCAGGCTCGGTCCGAACAGGCCACCGGCATAGATGACGATGTCGTACACGAACCACAGCAGGCTGATCATGGCGAAGCGCCGCCAGTAGCGTGCGAAGTAATCGCGCATGCCGGCGCCCAGGCTGACTTCGGCCAGCGTCTGCGCGGCCACCGCAGCGCCCGCCACCTGCGCCAGCACGGCCTTGAGCGCTTCGCCATCGCCCTTGATGTGCGCGTGGTAGCGCGGCGTTTCCGGCAAACGCCGACGCAGCAAAATCACCGCGCCGGCCGGGATCACGCCGGCGCCGAGGGTGATGCGCCATTGCAGGTCCGGCGGCACGTGCAGGTATTCGAGCGCGATCTGCAGCAGCGCCGCGCTGATCGCGCCCAGCACCCACATCAGCGAGAAGCCCACGGTCAGCGCCTTGCCGCGATCGCGCGCGTTGCTGTGCTCGGCCATGATCATCGGCGACAACACGTAATCGGCGCCGATGCCGAAGCCTAGCAGCGTGCGTGCCGCGATCAGCATCCAGATGTTGCCGCAGAACGCCTGCGCCAGCGCTGCGACGGCCATCAGCGTCACGTCGATGCCGTAGAAGCGCTTGCGTCCGGCGTTGGAGATCACGCCAAACACGATCGCGCCGGCCGCCGAAGCCAGCAGCGCGCTGGCCACCAACAAGGACGACTGCAGGCCGGTGAGGCGGTCCACACCGAAGCTGTGCAGCACCATCGGCAACACCACGCTGATCGAGATCAGGTCGTAGCCATCGGTGAACACACCCATGCCGGCGGTGATCAGCGCGCGCGCGTGGAAGCGCGAGAAGCGCTGCTGGTCGAGCACGTCCAGCGCGCTCGGATTCGGTGTCGCCATGCAAGCAGTCCTCATGCGGATGCGGCAATAGGTTCGGGGGATCCGCCAGCCAGCCCGAGCCGCTGCAGGAGCGCACGGCCGACAAGATGCGACGGTTGCTTCAGGACATCAGCCATCCATTTCCGGAGAAGGCGATTACAGCACGAAGCGCCCCGATTGCCGCGTCGCGCCGGCGAGTACCGGCACGACGCAACTGCCGCGATCAGAAATCGAACGTGGCCGAGGCGAAGTAGGCGCGCGGCTCCTCCATCAGCACGCTCGAGTACGGATTGCCGGCGAAGGTGGTGTATTCAAAGCCGGTCACGTCGTAATGCCGGTTGAACAGGTTGTCGATGTGCAACGCAAGTTTGACGTTCTTCAGCATACCCATGCCCAGATCCAGGGTGTCACGGATAGCGAAGTTCGTCACCGCGTAACCGGGGATCGTGACAGCGCTCGCCAAGCCGGAGGTGAGCTGGTTCAGGTACTGCGAACTCGCGTAGTGCAGATTTATATTCGCGCGCCAACTCCCCCGTTTCCAGCCCACACCGAGGTTGGCCAGATGCCGGGGTACGTTGGCCAAAGGCATTCCGGGATTGACCTGTGTGCCGAAATAGTTAAAGCTGGAACTGAAGTAAGCCTTGTTCAAGGGCAAGTTGCCGAAAATGCTGAAGTCGCCGTAGTCGGTGGTGTGCAGGGTTTGCTGAGCGTCGAGTTCGATACCCGAGTAAGTCGACTTGCCGCCATTGACTGTTGTTGTCAATTGGCTAATGGGGTTGGTCACGGAGATGAAGGTGTTGGTGAAGTTCTCGCGATACCCGTTCAGTGAACCCTCGAACCCGTGTGCCTCGTAACGCGCCCCGACCTCGAAATCGCGCACGTATTCGGGCTTCACATTGAGCGGCACGACGACGGGGATTCCGGCAGCGTTAGACTCGCCAATGTTGCCGTAGTACGCGCTGATATTCGGGAACTTCATGTTCTCACCCCACGCGGCATACAAACTGACGTGACGTATCGGGCGCCAGTTGATGCCCAGCGTCGGCGAGGTGAAGTGCTCCGTGTCTTGTAGGGCGCCCATGATGGGGTAGAAGAATCCGACTTGGTCTTCATCATAGGTCTTGGCATACAGGTACTTCAGGCCCGGCGTGACGTGCACCTTGCCGCCGAACAGGCTGATCTGGTCCTGCACGAACACTGATGCCAAAGTGCGCGTGTCGTTTTCATACCAGGCGTCGTTGTAGCCATTGACCAATGGCATGGGATTGGCGCCGTACCAGAATTCGGCCGAAAACAGGTGGGTATGCGAATACGCGCCGCCGAACTGCACCAGGTTGTGCGGCAGATTCAGCGTGAAATGCGGTATGAAGCCAAACTGTTGGGCGCTATTCATATAGGTGTGATAGTCAATGCCTGCTATATATGGACAGCCAACGGTTTGATAGCCCGTGAAGACGCAGGCGGAGACGGGGAAGGGGAAGGTTGCGGCAGGGTTGTAAGGGAGTTGAGTCAAATAGGGAAAGTACCAGCCCGGCGTATTGGGCAGAGAGTACGGCTGCGTCGCGCTCTGGATGAACGCCGGATTGGCATAGGAGACACGGTTGTAGACTTTGTCGATTGCATAGAACCTGGTGTTGAACGAAAATACCTTGTTGACCTGCATCTTGTCGCCGAGAATGTAGGTGCCCACGTGAGACTTGTTGTAGCTGTTGGTCCAGCTCAGCGGCCAGCCGTAGCCATAGCCGAATTGCTGGAGTAGTGGCACCGGGATGGAGTGCGGGGTGAAGCCCGTGTTGGTGTTGTAGATCGCGTAGGCATAGAGTTCGCCCGCGCCATCGGCATAGGGCAGCACGCCGGAGTAATTGATATTGAGGTTGCGGTTGCCCGAGTTGGCCTGCCAACCGGCGCTGGTATTGTGACTAATGCTGATCAGGCTGCGCACGCCAGCAATGCTGCCCGTATTGGCGGTAATTCCATAGAACCAGGTGCTGAAGCTGCCACCCCCCATGGTGACCGAGGCATCCGGCTT
>NZ_JBTSRB010000043.1:0-25881 GCF_054637675.1 Metallibacterium sp. | reverse complement strand
AACCGGGATCACGCGCGTGATGCCGAGATGCATCAGACCAGGAAAGGCCAGCAGTGGTACTTCGGCATGAAGGCGCACATTGGGGTGGACGTGGAATCCGGCCTGGTGCATACACTGACGACCACGGCGGCGAATGCAGCCGACGTGACCGAGACCGGCCGGCTGCTGCATGGCCAGGAGCGCAGCGTGTGGGCGGATGCGGGCTACACCGGCGCCGAGCAGCGGGTGCCTGCCAAGCGCGGCCGGCGTTGGCACATCGCCGCCAAGCGCGGGCGCATCAAGGCGCTGCCCGAGGGGCCGTACAAGAAGGCCGTGCAGCATGTGGAATACCTCAAGGCAGCGGTACGGGCGCGGGTGGAGCATCCGTTTCGCGTGCTCAAGCGCCAGTTCGGCTACACCAAGGTGCGCTTCAAGGGCCTGGCCAAGAACACCGCGCAGTTGCAGGTCCTGTTCGCGTTGGTCAACCTGTGGCTGGCGCGCAAGCGCCTGCTGCCGGTGACGGGATAAGTGTGTCCGCGTTCCGCGAAAACGCGGAGCGCGGCATGCAAAGGACGCTGAAGTGGACATCGGGATGACCACAATGGGACGTTGCTGCTCGCTTGGTGCGTCCATCATGCTCAAGTCGACGATGGGCGCGCTCGCGGCGGCTTGTTCAGAGGTTCCAAGCTGAACTTCAGCGCGGATCAAGAGCTGCGCTGTTCATGTTGCGCTCTGTAGTCCCGGTTTTCCCAAGAAAACGATCTGATAAAGGGAAACAAAAATCTGAATTGCCCACGAAAGTCCCAAAACAGCGCCAGCGACAACTACCGTATACGCGTAAATCGGATCCCATTTTGTTAGATACCACGTCGCAATATCGATAACAATGGCGACAAACGGGACTACTATGACAAAGTTCTTGAACCACGCCGGGAGCCTTGCAAAGGTGAAAACATAGCCGAGCACAAACGCCACCAAACCGATGCCGAACAGGTGGATATGCGACAGCTCCACCAAGGTCTCCAGAGACATACCCGTATCCACCTTCGCCACCTTGCTGATTCCCGAGTATGTGTTCCAGTCGGACAAGTGCATGCCGGATTTTGCGCTATGACAGCGTGCACAGTCACGCTCGATGATGGGATGAATGGTCTTGTTGTAACCGGACTCGCCGGCGCCGGACTTCAGCCAGGCAACGATCTTATCCATGTCCTGTTGGCTTCTAAACCCACTCATTGGGCCGCGCAGCATCGCCTCCAATTTGGTGCCGCTGCGATTGCCGTAGTAGCCGATGGCGATGTCTTGCACCGACAGCCCGGGCTTGCCGCTAAGCCCTTCGTGCGTCATATACAGGTAGGTCAGGGCCATACAATATCCCAGCCCGAGAACGACCAAGATCAATCCGTACAGCGTGCGCTCGGTGCTAGAGCATTCGCGAAATGTTCTGCCCTTGACCACGGGGCGATCGGCTGGTATACGGCCAAGAACGCGCCGGATCCATAGCACCGAAACAGCGATACCCACGCCACCCAGAATCAGGCGAGCTACCGTCATTTCCGGTCTTGCGAAGCCGAGCGGTTCGGGCGCCATGAGTGTCCAGGCGACGAGCGCAAGGAATACCCAAGCGGGCCAGTAGGCGCGATGCCAAATGAGGGCCGTACCTGCAACGCTCATCATGAGGATGCCCGTGATGAGGCAATTCCAGAAGCTTTCGGGGTGTTGCATAGCGTACGGGCCATCGACATACCATGGCAAGGCGGTCATTATTGCTCCGACCACGAGCGCGGACACCCGAGCTGCGGCTTTGTTTTTTGCGGGCATGCTGTTTTGTATCATGGTATTGCCGTCCTCTGAAGGTACTCGGATGTATGCGGATCAGTCTGAATTCGAGTGGTCAACCTATAGATCGCCAACAGGAGAACCTTAATAAGGTTAATACGAAGCGCTTAAAGGTTAAAAATACGACCCGGATAGAATCCGGAGCGGGTTTTGCCAAATCTTCTTCTTGTAGAGAAGCCATGCATACATATTAAGAATCAGGTGGGAGGTTTCGCAAACTGCTCGCTATAAGATTTCTGCGCGGAATGGAAGCCAACCATCCCACCCCAGATGCTCTTGTTGCATTTGACATTTGAAAACCCACAAATCTTAATAACATGTGACAACTCTTCTGGAGTATAAAACTCTTTAATCACATCACTGAAATAAACGTTGCAACCGCGGGATATTTTTGATGCTCCAAATAATCTTGCCGTTAACGCAACTGACAACTTTAGGAATTCCAAGTACGCAGCTTGAATAATTTGATAATTGGGTTTTAGCATATCGCAGTGATAAAACCAGCCGCCAGGTTTGAGTACGCGATGGATTTCTGGAAACAGTTTATCAAGTTGCAAATGGCGCGATGCGGCCTGGATGGTAACGGCATCGAAAGAATCATCTGGAAATGGCAAACAGTGGACATCCTGGATGTAGCTCTCGATAATAAAATTTTGTTTTCTGGCCAGAAACCGACCATGCTCTTGCATCTCCTTGCTTCGATCGATTGCGGTGATTTGCAGTGTCGGATCGCGACGAAGGAGCCTTAATCCAAGGTCGTTAGTGCCGGCCGCAATATCCAGAACATGATCGTATGGTTGGACATGGATCAGCCCCATGAACTGGTGGACCCATAGCTCCCAAATTCCAAAACTCGCGATGATGTTGCCCATTTTGTAATAGCCAGGAACATCTTCAAAAACTTGGGGGAGATTTTGCTGCCAAGTCTCGCTAAACAGAAAACGGCGTCGGTCTTCTCGTTGTCTGAAATGATATTCCGTGAATATTTGTGTGCTAATATTCTTCATGAATTACAAGTCCAATTTACTAGCGCTGATCTTCAGTATGGTGAGAACATCGTGCACGGCGCGCAGGGCGTGCTCGGACTGTGGTTTGCATCACGCGACGGTGACCTCGTCGGAAACAGTGGCCCAGCGTGGCCTGCGCCCGCCCCAGACCCCGCGACGTTGCTCAAGATCAGCGCTTATCAGTACCACCAAAGCGCTGCCGAATATATGCGAGCACGTCACTGATATCCTGCGTTGTAAGGGAAGAGTTGCCCCCTTTCGGTGGCATCGCCATTGGCGAGCCTTTGCTTTGGTAGCCATTTGTAATTCGTTCAATCAGAACACTGTCGGGGCTCTTTAGAACGCCGTTTTTTGCCATAAGATCGGGCGCGCCAGGAATACTGCCCTTACCGTCTATCCCGTGACATGCGACGCAGCTTTGGCTGTAGATGGCCGCTCCCTTTTTCGCGTCACCTGCAATTCCCGCCTTAGGCGCTAAAGTACCGAAAACAATTAGTGGAATGATAAACGCATGCAAGCTGTACCAGGGTTTCATTTTGTAACCTCCTCTGCGAGCGAAAAAATGTGAGTGGTCTACTAACTCATGAGTCGGTCATCCATATCTTTAATGTTGTCTGTCACGCCCCGATCGTATTGATTACAACTTGCCGCCGGGTAGATGGCTGTTCAACGGCTGCCAGTGTGGCATTGTTGCATCTCGCGCGTTTTAATAAATACTGCAACGTGGCATTTATCTGAAGACCATATAAGCGATATAAGGCACACTGGACTCACGGTGTTGCCAGAAAGCAGGAAAGCCTATTCTCGGCGCCCACTAGTTATCTTTGGCTCCCGGGTCCATCCATTTTGAAATGAAGTTGGTGTCCCCATTGGATAGCCATCTCGCTTTAGATCCGGGCAGCACATAATGGCTGTGTTTTGTTCGGTCATTGTGTATTCCTTGCGACGGCGTACTCGGTCGGTCTGGGCGAGGTTCAGGTACTGGGCAACGTGGGTGTGCGCGAGTGCGACATCGACAAGTTGTGCGCACGGAGCAGTCCAAGGCCTCGCGGGTGGTATGGGTGTACGAAGCGGGGCCGTGTGGCTACGGGCTGTACTGGTATCTGGCGAAGAAGGGTTTTGCGTGCACGGTGTGTGCGCCCTCGCGGCTGGCGCGCAAGCCGGGTGACCGGGTGAAGACGGATCGGCGCGACGCGGTGATGCTGGTACGGGCGCTGCGCAATGACGACCTGAGCCGGGTGCACGTGCCGACGGTCGAGGATGAGGCGCTGCGCGATTTGGTGCGGGCGCGGGGCACGGCCAAGCAGGATCTGCGACAAGCGCGGCAGCGACTGAAGTCGTTTCTGCTGCAGTATGGCGTGCGCTACAGCGGCAAGGCCAACTGGGGGCCGGCGCATCGCCCACGGCACGAACATGTTCAGCGCTACCAGCGGATCGCCCAGCCCCCGCAGCTTGCGTTCTAATCACGATCAATTATCCTTGGCGCCTTGATTAATCCATTCTTTGATTAGTTTTATGTCTGTGGATGGTAGCCGTCTGGCGTTTGATTCGGCGTGGATATACTCTTCGTGTTTATTGTAAACAAGTTGAAAGTTTTTTGGCATATTAATGAGCGGGTTTGCCCGATGCTGAATAAGACGCACCAACGTACTGGAAATACTTGATCCAGGAATTATCACGCGCCCATAACGTGTTCCACGCATCACGTCTTGATAGCTCATGACACTGAAGCCGCTTGCAATATAACCAGGGCCACCGGGTGCATGGCAAACGCTGCAATTCTTCTGCAAAATCGGGAACACATCCTGTTTAAAACTTACCTGTCTCTGGCCACATCCGGCAGCTAGAAGAGCAACAAGGCATACAAAACCTATTCTCAACGTTAACATGAGACTCTCCTTATTAGCGGCAGGTGTAAAAACTCGCTCCGATCAATAGGCTCCTCGTCGTTTCCTGTGGGATCGATGATCTGAGGGGTTGAGCTGTGTGGCACGGCCGACCAGCCGATCCATGATCGGACCGCGCGCACCTGGCAGCACCTGCGCTTCTTCCAGTTCCGGGCATACATCCGCCGAGTTGCCGCGCGTGGCCAGCAACCCCGTGCGGCAAGACCAGCCAGGTCGAGGCATCTCCAGCGGCTTCGTCGAGGCCATGAACGGCCTGATCCAAGCCGCCACGGCGCGCGCCCGTGGCTATCGCACCGACCGCAACCTGATCGCCATCTGCTACCTGCTGTGCGCCAAGCTCAAGCATCTCTCCACCAACCCTTGGATCCCATCACGCGTTACAGGCGTTCAGGCGTCCAACTAAACCCTTTACCACACGAAGCGTTGAAAACGCCGAAAAACTCATTTCCATATATGAAGCTCCGGTCAGCACATTCTAGTCAATGCGGTAAAATGTCGCGTCGAAGATATCTGCTGGGGACGCTTCACGTGGGTCGTCGTATGCGCTCGGCGATAAATAGGGCGGGGACTTGCGAGAGTGCTTGAGATTGCCTGAGCTGAGCTAACATGGCCTATATGCGTGACAAAATGACACGGGGCCGGTGCGCCACGCCGTCGATGTTTCTCTAGCATACTTGATTTAGGTCAAGTCATCGCGACGCCATACGGCGCAGCTTGATTATTGTTGGTAGGGGAAGCGAGGTGGGTGCCAATGTATCCACGGAATATTTTGATACCTTACGATTCGGTGCCGCAGCGAGCCATGCTGCCGCATCGTGTGTTTGCGGCAAGTCCCCCTCTGTCCCGGGGCTCCAAGGCTGTCTTTTGCCCCAGATGGCGCGCCTACCTCACTGAGCTGGCGCATGGTCGATGTCGCGCAACACGCTCGGCGGTGGTCAGGTTCGCGGATACGTCTCCCGAAGTGTCGAGGGTCCGGTACGTCCGGTGACATGGTGACTTTATGAGTAGCGAGGCTTGCTATGACTATCCCAAACAACGATGACGAGGCTGTCGCCGGGCGTCGTCGATTTTTTCAGGGCGTCCTGGGCGCTGCAACGGTGGCGATGGGCGCGACGGCGGTCGCTCGAGTGGGTGCCACCGCTGATTCCGTGCGTGCCTTTTCTGATGGCGATGACGCTTTTGGACGGACCCCAGAATCCCTGACGCCCGCCGGCACCGATTTTGAGCTAGACCACGACCGATCGGTCTATGCCTATACCACCAAGGATGGAAATCTTGCGCGCGATGGATTTGTGGGCAAGCGCTGGGTTTGAGCTTGGGTTTGGGCAGGGCCAGCAAATGATCGCGCGCACTCAAGATCAGGCCTCGACCGCAGACCTCGAACAACCAAGTCCAGGGGCTGTTTGGCAAGCGACTTTGTCTATGTGCCCGAGTCGGATACCTACCGCTGTCCGGCCGGACAATCACTGATCTGGCGCTACACCAATGCAGAGTTGGTCGCTGCGCGCGGCCGCAATGCGCGCCGGTAGTACAGCGCGGCGCCGCCCCAGGTGAGCACGATCAGTGCGGTAATCATCAGCCCAAGCGCGCTGAAATCGAGGTTTTCCAGTGCGCTCCAGATACCGGTGTTCCAGCCCAGTTCGCTGGTCAGCAGTTGCAGCCATTCGATGCCGCCGACCAGCAGCGCCACGACCACACCCATGCCAGTGACCGCGGTGTTGAATAGCAGCTTGCGTAGCGCGTCGGACATCGCCCAGTCGTAGATGCGCAGCATCACCAGGCCATCGAGCGTATCCATCAGGCTCATGCCGGCGGTGAACAGCAGCGGAAACACCATCACGCCCCAGAGACTCATGCCGCCATGCTGTGCAAGGCTCGCGGACAGGCCCAGGATCGCGATTTCGGTGGCGGTATCAAAGCCCAGGCCAAACAGGAAGCCGATCGGGTACATCTGCCAACTGGCGTGGATGCGCCCGTACAGGCGCCGGAACAGTCGCGACATGAAGCCGCGCTGTTCCAGTAACGCGTCGGTGTTGGCGTGACCAGTATCCGTTGCGCCGGCGCGCGTGCGGCGCAATGCGCGCAGCAACTGGATGAGAATACGCAGGTTGATCAGTCCGATCAGCGTCAGGAATAGGGCCGAGACCACGGTGCCGATCGCGCCGCCCATGCCGTGCATCAGCGCCATGTGCGTTTCGGTCTCACGCGCGGCCAACGCCAGGGCCAGCGACAGCAGGATCACCACGGTGGAGTGGCCCAGAGAAAAAAACAGCCCGGTGGCGGTGGGGTGCTGGCCGTCCTGGCGCAGCTTGCGCGTCACGTTGTCGATCGCGGCGATGTGATCGGCATCGAAGGCATGGCGCAGGCCGAAGAAATAAGCCATTGCGCCGATGCCAAACAGGGTGGCGTCATGCCCGGCCACGGCAAACAGCGCCAGCCAAGCGCACAGGTTCAACAAGGCCACAAAGCCCAGCGGTGCTGCGGCGCGTTTCATCCAGAACCGATGCGATGGCGTGGAGTCGGTGTTCACGGTGAATAGCCTCAACAGATCCTCGGGAGTTGCTCGCCGCTGAGCCAATCGACCATGCGGTAGCCACCCAGCTGCGTGCGCATCTGCACGAAATGGTTGGCATCGGAGGTGATACTGCCGATGCGCGCCGCCGTCTGCCCAAGCGGATGCGCGCGCATCGTGGCCAGCAACGCATCGGCGGCATGCCCGGCGCAGACCAACACCAACTTGCCTTCGTTGGCCACGTTGAGCGGGTCGAGGCCGAGCAGTTCGCAAGCGGCAGCCACCTCCGGGCGTAGCGGAATGGCGCTTTCATCAAGCAATACACCGACGCCAGATTGGTCGGCGATTTCGTTCATGGTCGCGGCGAGCCCGCCGCGGGTGGGATCGCGCATCAGGTGGATGTCCGCGCCCGCGCACGCCATCAGCCGCGCCGTCAGTCCGTGCAGCGCCGCGCTGTCGGATTCGATCGGCGTGTCGAAACCGAGATTTTCGCGCTGGCTCATGATGGCCATGCCGTGATCGCCCAGCGTGCCGGACAGTAGCACTGCATCGCCGGGGCGCGCCGCGGAGCCTGAGAGCGTGCAGTGCGGGTGCGCCTCACCCACACCCGTGGTGGTGATAAACACGCCATCGCCCTTGCCGTGCTCGACCACTTTGGTGTCGCCGGCCACCAGCAGCACGCCCGCCGCAGTGCAAGCACGTGCCATAGACGCCGCGATGCGATCGAGATCGCCCAGCGGAAAGCCCTCTTCGAGGATGAAGCCTGCCGTGAGCCACAGCGGACGCGCGCCCATCACCGCGAGGTCGTTGATGGTGCCGTGCACGGCGAGGCTGCCGATGTCGCCACCCGGGAAAAACAGCGGCGCGACCACGTGGCTGTCGGTGGTCAACACCAGGCGCCCGCTGATTGGCGGCAGCACGGTGGCGTCGTTGCCCTGATCAAGCCAGGTATTGCCCAGGTGCCGCGCGAACAACTCGCGCACCAGTTGCACCATGACGCGTCCGCCGCCGCCGTGGCTGAGATCGATGCGGCCGCGCTTGATGTCCAGCGCACGCGCGTAGCCGGGCTTGACCTGTCCGCTCATGCCGCGCTTGCCTGTGCATCCTTGTGGCGACCAAAGGTGTAGTGCGCGGCGCAGGCGCCTTCCGAGGACACCATGCACGAGCCCATCGGTGCCTCCGGCGTGCACACCGTGCCGAATAGCTTGCAGCCGAGCGGGCGCTTGAGACCGCGTAGCATCGCGCCGCACTCGCAGGCAAGATTATCGGCCACGCTGCGATAGTCCAGTGCGAATCGGTGCTCGGCATCGAAGGCAGCGTAGGTATCACGAATACGCAGTGCCGAATGCGGAATTTCGCCCAGGCCGCGCCATTTGAAGCGGTCGCGCAGCTCGAATACCTGATCCATCAACGCCCGCACCTTGCGATTGCCGGCTGGCGTGATCGCGCGCATGAACTCGTTTTCCACTTCGGCACGGCCCTCGTTGACTTGTTGCAGCAGCATCAGGATGGCCTGCATCACATCCATCTGATTCGTCTGTGTGTAGCCGGAGATGACAATGCGCACCGTGTCCGGCCACGTCTCGCAGACCTCCTCAAGGAAGGTCGCGCCGCTCACTTCCGGCATGCGCTGGTCGATGAGCACGATCTGCACATCCTCCCGTTCCATGACGGTCCGCGCCTCGGTCACGCTGGAGGCGGTGAACACCCCGAAGTCCTCCTCCAGCGTGCGGCGCAGCGCTTCTTGGGGGCGGATTTCGTCGTCGACGACAAGTACGGTGGGCGGAAATGGCATGAGCTTCAGTCCTGGGGGGCTGTCCAACCCAGTTCCCTGTGTCTGGCCAAATGTCTCGGCGTCCAGGAGTGCGGCGTCTTGTGCACAAAATGATGCCGTGCCACGTGGTAGCTGGGATCGAAGCCGTAGAAGTTGCGCTGCATGTGAGCCAGTTCCTCGGCGCGATATTGCGCCAGCGGCTTAGCCGCCTGGTCAGCGGCGCGGCGCGCGCGCTTTGCCGACAGCCGTTCGGCGAAGTCCGGGGCGGCTGCCAAGGCGGCGGCGCGATGTTTCACTTGCGCGACGAAGTCGGCTGTATCCCGGCCGAAATGTGCGTCGATGAAGCCTAGGCGCCTAGCCTCCTCATCGCCCAGAGGAAGACGGTGCCGCATGATCTTTCTTGCCTCATCCTCGCCCACTCGCCGGGGAAGCCGATAAGTCCAGTACTCGGAACCGTACAGGTTGCCCATGTTCTTGTAATGGGGGTTGAGAATGACACCGTTACGTGCCCAGACCTGGTCGGCAGCCAAGGCAAGAAAGGCTCCGCCAGCCCCGGCATTGCCCTGCAGGGCAGAGACGGTGAGGTGGTTGTCGGTTTCAAGAATCGCTTGGCACAGGTCGTCCATAGCGCTGATATTGCGCCAGGATTCATCCGGGGGGTTGACCGCCGCCTCGATCAGGTTGAGGTCGAGGCCGTTGCTGAAGAAGTCTGGTCCGCCCATGAATACGATGATTCGGGTCGGGCGACTGCGTGCCTGCTGATAGGCAGCCAGCAGACGCTCGCAGGCCGCAGTGCCCATGGCACCGTTGTAGAAATCGAAGTGCAGGCAGCCCACCCCATCCGTCTCTTCATAGTGAATGTCCGCAGCCTCGTCCGCATGTTCGGGCAGGTCGGCTGCCTCGGGGAAAGCCACGATGGTTGGCAGCTTGATCCGCGGCCCGACATCGGCGCGCCTGACATAGCCGATCCACACCGCACCGTCTCTCGTCGCCCGCACGATGCCCATGCGCACCCGCCCCAGCACGCCGCGCGCTGGGAAGGCATGCGCGTCGTACAGATGACAAGGCTTGCCGAACAGGCTGTCCAGCACACCGGGAAAGCCGTCTGCGGCGTTGATCTTGCGCAGCACAGTCAGAGTATCATCCTCTTCCCAGTCGATGGCACGGTCGCCCTGCTTCATCGTCTGGCGCAGGCGGCCGCGGGCGTTCGCAGCATCCAGTGGCACCGGCTGCCATCGTCCAGCGTGATAGTCCGGCAGCCGCTCGATGGCCGTCAGCACCGCGCGCAGCGCGGCCTCTGTGACCTCGTTGCGGTACAGGCTAGACTTCGTAGCCGCCCGCATGGCAAAGGTTTCCGCCGCCCAGATCGGTCCTGCGTCCATGACCGCTTCCGCCTGCAGCACTGTCACGCCCCATTCTGTCTCGCCTTCCAGGATGGCCCAGTCCAGCGCCGAGGTGCCGCGATCACCGACGATGCCGGGATGGACGATGAGGCAGACGTGATTGCGCCAGACAGATTCGGGAATCGCCCGGCGCAGGTAGGGTGCCAAGATCAGGTGAGGCCGAAACAGGGTCACCGCCTCCGTGGTGACACTGTCGTTAATGTCAAGTTCCACCGACACCTCGTGTTCCCGGGCGGTGAGATCAACGAACAGCCGCTGGGTGAGGCTGTTGAAGGTGTGAGTGAGCAAGAGGATGCGCATGTCAGCAGATTCTCGGCAGCTGTTCACCTGACAGCCAATCCATCATGCGCCGTCCGTCGAAGCGGGTTTTAATGGGCGTAGCCTTTTTCCACCTGGCTGCTCATGCCGGTACCTCCGCGTGCTTGTGCCGCCCATAACTGTAATGCGCCGCACAGGCACCCTCGGAGGACACCATACACGAGCCCATGGGATTCTCAGGCGTGCAAACGGTGCCGAAGATTTTGCAGTCGGTGGGTTTTTTCACCCCGCGCAGGATCGCCCCGCACTCGCAGGCCTTCTTGTCAGGCACGGGCTTGTATTCCAGATCGAAACGTCGCTCGGCGTCAAATTCGGCGTAGTGACTGCGAATCTTGAGCGCCGAGTAGGGTACTTCCCCCAGCCCGCGCCATTCAAAGCTGCGTCTGAGCTCGAACACTTCGGACACCAGTTTCTGCGCCTTCTCGTTGCCCTCGGGGGTCACCGCCCGGGTGAACTCATTTTCCACCTCGGCGCGACCCTCGTTCACTTGGCGCACCAGCATGAGAATGGCCTGCATCACGTCTAGGGGCTCGAAGCCCGCAATGACCACCGGCTTGCGGTACTCCTCGGCAAAGAAGTCATACGGCCGGCTGCCGATCACGGTGGAGACGTGCGCCGGACCGATAAAGCCGTCCAGAGGCACGGTACCCAGCACCCGCACTTCGGGTGATTCCAGAATATTGATGATGGCCGAGGGGGTGAGCACGTGGCAGCACAGCACGGAGAAGTTCTTCAAGCCTTCGGCTTGTGCCTGCCTGATGGCCACCGCCGTGGGCGGCGTGGTGGTCTCGAAACCGATGGCGAAGAACACCACCGCTTTCCCCGGATTGTTGTGGGCGATCTTCAGGGCATCCGTCACCGAATACACCATGCGGATGTCACCGCCTCTTGCTTTCGCTCGCAGCAGGGACAGGCTTTCCGAGGCGGGGACGCGCAGGGTGTCAGCGTAGGTGCAGAGGATCACGCCATTTTCCAGTGCCAGCTTGATAGCCAGGTCGATGCGACCGATCGGCAGCACGCACACCGGACAACCGGGGCCGTGGATCATGTGCACGTTGTCCGGCAGCAGATCAGGCAGGCCGTAGCGCGCGATGGCGTGGGTGTGGCCGCCGCAGAACTCCATGAACCGATAAATGCGCGCGGGGTTGGCGGCACTGCGGATGGCTGCGGCGATGTGCTGCGCCAGGGCGCTGTCACGGTATTCGTCGATGTATTTCATGGCACGGTTTCGGCAATGGGGCTTGCTGCCATCAGCGCCAGCGTGGCTTCGGCCTGCGCCGGATCGAGGCGCGTCAACGCATAGCCGACATGCACGATCACGTAGTCGCCGGGCGCGATGCCATCGACCAGCGCCAGCGAGATGGTCTTGCGGATGCCGCCCAGTTCAATGACCGCCTGATCATTGGCGACCAGTTCGACGACGCGTGCGGGCAGGGCGAGACACATGTGATTCTCCTTCAATTGATGCTGATCAGATGCTGTTGCGCGACCCAGGCCTGACCGAGACTGAGCCCACCGTCGTTCGGCGGAACCTGCTGCGCTTCCAGTACGTGTAGACCGTGCGCCATGAGCTGCGCACGCAGCGCACCAGCCAGCACGGTATTGAGCAGGCAACCACCAGCGAGTGCGATCACACCAAGATCATGCTGGCGCGCCGCGCGCAGTGCCCATGCGACGAGCGCAGTGGCAAGTGTGGCGTGGAAGCGCGCGGCGGTTTCGGTAACATCCGTGGCACTGCGCAGGTGTTGTAGCGATGGCAACAAGTCGAGCCCGGCGCCGGTAAACCGATAGCCCTCATCCCAAGGCTGCGCTGGTCCGTGGCGCAAGGCCAGCGCCTCCAAGCGCATCGCGGCCTGGGCTTCGAAATCCATTACCGCGCAGATGCCGAGCAATCCTGCGGCCGCATCGAACCAGCGGCCCAGGCTGCTGGTGACGGGAATCGCCGCGCCCGAGGTCAGCCAGCGCTGCACGGCCAGGGCTTGCGGCTGATCGGCGAAGCGCCGCGCGATGTCATCGCCATGGCCCATGGCCGCAAGCGCCGCCGCCGCCATGCGCCAGGGTTCGCGTGCGGCGCGATCACCGCCGGGCAAGGCCAGCGCACGCAAGTGATCGAGGCGTTCGCAGTACGCACCGTCGATGCGTAGCAGCTCGCCGCCCCAGGCGCCACCATCCGGACCCAGGCCAACGCCATCCAGTGCCAGACCCAACAGCGGTCCGGCGTGGCGGTGTTCGGCGGCCACGGCGGCGATATGCGCGTGGTGATGCTGCACGGCGATGCAGGGCACATCGAGTCGTGCGGCCAGCGCCTGTGCGTAACGTGTGGAGTGGAAGTCCGGGTGCAGATCGTGCGCCAGTGCCTCCGGTTGCACCTGCAGCAGGCCGAGCAGGTGCTGTGTCACTTCATCGAACATGTCGCGGGTGGCGGCGTTGTCGAGTGTGCCGATGTGCTGCGAGACGAAGGCCTCATCGCCGCGCGTGATGCACAGTGTGTTCTTGAGATGCGCGCCGACTGCGAGCACCACGGGGCCGTCCGCGTGCAGGCGGATCGCGCGCGGCACATAGCCACGCGCGCGGCGGATGAATTGCATCTGCCCGCCGGCATGCTGCAGCACGCTGTCGTCACAACGCACGACGATGTCGCGATCATGCACCAGCAGCGCGTCGGCGATGCTGCCCAAGCGCCACACGGCCTCGGCATTGTTGGCCACCAGCGGCTCGCCGCACGGGTTGGCGCTGGTCATCACCAGCGCCGGTGAGTCGAACGTGTCGAGCCACGTGCTGCCCGCGGGGCGTCCTGCGTACTCGTGAAACAGCAGATAGTGCAGCGGCGTGTAGGGCAGCATCACCCCCAGTCGCGCCATGCCGTCGCACACGCCAAGCAGCAGTGCATCGCCGCCGCCGCGCTTGCGCAGCAGGACGATGGGTCGCGCGGGTGATTGCAGTAGCGCGCGTTCGTCGGCATCCAACAGCGCCAGCAACTCGATCGAGTGCAGGTTGGCCAGCATCAGCGCGAAAGGTTTCACCTCGCGCTGCTTGCGCTGGCGCAGGCGCAGCACGGCATCGGCGTTGCGCGCGTCGCAGGCCAGGTGAAAACCGCCCAGTCCCTTGATCGCCACGATGGCGCCCGCGCGAAGTGCCGCGACGACGGCCTGCAGCGCGTCAGTGCAATCCTGTAAACGGCCGTGAGAATCCAGCCAACTCAGGCGCGGACCGCAGGTGGGGCAGGCGATGGGTTCGGCGTGAAAGCGGCGGTCGGCGGGATCGGCATACTCGGCCATGCAGGCGGGGCACATTGGAAACGCCGCCATGCTGGTACGTGCGCGGTCGTACGGGATGCCGCGCGTGATGGTGTAGCGCGGTCCGCAGTGCGTGCAATTGCTGAAGGCGTAGCGCCAGCGGCGATCGGCGGGATCGAACATCTCCACCAGGCAGTCGGTGCACACCGCGCTGTCCGCGCCGATGGCTGTATGCGCAGCGTTTCTCTGCGCGCTCTCCAGGATGATGAATTCGGCGCGCAGCGGCTCGGGCGCCGCGTCCGTCCAGCACACATCGTCGATGTGCGCCAGTGGCGGGGGTTCGCTGCTCAGCGCGCGTGCGAATGCATCCATGTCCGCGGGTGCTCCTTGCAGCAGCATGTCCACACCATCGCTGTCGTTGCGCACCCAGCCGCGCAGCGCGTGCGCCTGCGCGAGGCGCCACACCCAGGGCCTGAAGCCCACGCCCTGCACCACGCCGCGCACGCGCACGCGGTGTTGAACGATGCAGTCGGCGGGAGCTTCGGCGACGCTCATGCGCGACTCAGGCTTTGGCCGCAAGCTGCGTTTCGAGTTCGGCGATGCGCGCCCGCAGCGCCTCGATGCGCTGGCCGCGCTGCTGCCGTGCCTCGGCCACGCCCTGGCGCAACCAGTCGAGCCAGGCCTCCATGCCCGCGCCGGACTGCGCGGAGACCTGCAGCACTGTCAGTCTGGGGTTGACCTGGCGCGCGTACGCAACGCATTGCTCGACATCGAAGCGCAGATGCGGCAGCAGATCGATCTTGTTCAACAGCATCAGATCCGCCGCATGAAACATGTCGGGATATTTCAGCGGCTTGTCCTCGCCCTCGGTCACCGACAGCACCACGACCTTGTGCGCCTCGCCCAGGTCGAAACTGGCCGGGCACACCAGATTGCCGACGTTCTCGATCAGCAGCAGGCTGTCGTCCTCGGGATGCAGATGCTCCAGCGCGTGACCAAGCATGTGTGCATCAAGATGACAGCCCTTGCCGGTGTTGATCTGCAGCGCCGGCGCGCCGGTGGCGCGGATGCGGTCGGCATCGTGCGTGGTTTGCTGATCGCCCTCGATGACGGCAACGCGCAGCGCGTCGCGCAAGGTTTCAATGCTGCGCACCAGCAGCGTGGTCTTGCCCGAGCCCGGACTGGACACGAGATTCACCGCGAATACGCCGTGATCGGCGAACCAGCGCCGGTTGTCGGCGGCGTGGGCGTTGTTGACCGCAAGGATGTCCTGCTCGATGCGCAGCATGCGTGACTGGCTCATGCCAGGTGCGTGGGCATGCGCTGGACCATGGCCGTAGTGCAGATCACCGGCCGATGTGGCGGAATGTTCGTGATCGTGGCCGTCCGCGTGTTCATGAGCATGGGCATGATCGCGGTCGTGCCCGTGCGCATGGTGGTGCGCGTGGCCATGGCCCGCATGCTTCGGTGCATCGGCCAACGCTGTCTCGGGCTGGCCCGGCGCACGCTCGATTTTCACCTCACCCGACCCGCAACCGCAGACATTACACATGGCGATGTTCCTCATTCAACGATCAAATCTTGCACGCGCATTTGCAGGCCGCCGGTGGCCTGCACCTGGGCGCTCCCGCAGCGCGGACAATTGGCGTACAGCGTGGCAATTGACACAGTCTGCGCGCAGTCCATGCACCAGCCGCTGCCGGGCACAGGCAGACACTCGATGCGCGCTTGCCGCGCCACGCTGTGCGTCAGCACGATTTCGAGGCAGAACAGCAGCGCCGGAACTTCAACGCCGGCCAGCGCGCCGATTTCCAGCCGTACCGCGCACACCTGCGCAAAGCCCTGACGCCGCTGCGCCTCCTCGATGATGCCGAGCACGCCTTCGGCCAGCGCCATCTCATGCAAGGCCGGTCTCCACGCTGCATTCGGCGCAGGGGTCCAGCGCCAGTACCCAGGCGCGCGCCTGCGCAGTGGTATCGTCAGCGCACTGCGCCAGCGCGCGCTCCAGCACCCCATGCGCGCGGAAGTTCCACTCAGTGGGCGCCACGATGCGGTAGTCGCTGATTTTGCCTGCAGCGACGCGCACCCAGTGCAGTAGCGGCCCGCGCGCGGTTTCCACAGCAGCGAGACCTTCACCGGGTGCCACGCGCCATGCGCGCAGAGCCGGCGCGCACGCATCACCTGTCGCGGTCCGCGCCAGTTCAATCAGTCGCGCCAGCATGCGCGCCGCGGCGTCATCGCCCGACAGTGCGTGCCATGACTGCAGCAGTGCATGGTTACGCTGACGCACGTGGGCGCCGGTTTCACAGGCTTGTCCACGCCAGTGCGGGCGCGCACAGAAGTCGGCTTCGTTGCACATGTGCTGCGCCAGCGTGGCCGCGGTTTCGTCGTGCCATTGCTCCAGCGGCGGCAGCGTGGGCGCAGGTCCGACGCTGGGTGTGGCGCCGCGCCAGCGCGCAAATCGCGCAGCCGTGGGCGTGGCGCAGGCGGTGCACCAGGCGGCCAGTCCGTCGCGATCCAGCGCCAGGAATCGCGCGGGACTGATGCCGAGCACATCGTGGGTGAGCGGCCCGGTCCATGTGCCTTGCCATGCGCGGCTGTCGTCAGCGCCCCGCAGCAGTGCGCGCACCAGCGCGGGCTCCTCGGGCTGGCCCAGCAATCGCGGCCATGACAGCAGCAGATTGCAAGCGTGCTCGCGCAACCATTCCGCATGCACCGTGGCACTGAGATGAGCGTGATCCGGCAGTGCCAAAGTCGCACCCGCCGCATGCAGCGTCAGTTGCGCGGCGCTGCGTTGCGCGACACGGCATAGTGAGAACGCCAGGCCGATACGCTGCAGTGCGACCTCAGGCTCGACCTGCGTCAGCCACGCAACGATGCGCGTCTCGCGCGGCGCGACAAAACCCAAGCGCAGCCATTCGCCGCGCACCGTGTGCAGCGACAGGAAAGGTGGCGGTGCAGGCGGCGTGTTCATGGCGGTGGCTGCCATGGCACGAAAGTCGCAAGGGCCATGTCACTGTCCCGGTGCGCGTGGTGGCGTGCTCACGAGATCGCGGAAGTAAGGGGTCAAATCGGCTTCGCCGCGCAACGCGGCGGCGACGCCGGCCAGAGCCAGCGTGATTTTTTTAGCACCTTCCGCGCTGAGCACTTCGCGCGCGGTGTCCTGCTGCACCAGCAGCCAGGTGCCGGCATCCTGCGCGCCGACCAATGCCATGCTGACGCGGCACTGTTGGCCATCCACGTTGCACAGCGCCTGCCACTCGTCGCCGTGCACGACCTGCATGGGGATGCCCATGCACATCAGCCGGCTCCGGCAATGTGCGTCGCGCCACCAGCGCGCATCTCAGTTCACCTCGATCCGGATCAGCGGCGTGCCGTCCGGGTCGGCGACATGCACCGCGCAGGCGAGACAAGGATCGAAACTGTGGATGGTACGCAGGATCTCCAGTGGCTGCTTGGGATCCAGCAGCGTGGTGCCGCGCAACGCGGCCTCATAGGGCCCATCCTGTCCCAGCGCATCGCGCGGACCGGCGTTCCAGGTGCTGGGCACCACCGCCTGGTAGTTGTCGATCAAGCCTTCCTTGATCACGATCCAGTGCGCCAGCGCGCCACGCGGGGCCTCCATGAAACCGACGCCCTTGCTGGCGCTGGGCCACGTCGAGGGCTCCCACAACGTGGGGTTGAAGGTTTCCAGTGTGCCGGCGCGAATATTGGCCATGAGCTGGTCATACCAGCCCTGCATGGAATCGGCGATGAGCTTGGATTCGAGCGTGCGCGCGGCGGTGCGGCCCATGGTCGAAAACAAGGCCGCCGGCGGCAGGTCCAGCTTGCCGAGTACCATGCCGACCAGTTCGCGCGTGGCCGGATCACCCTTGGCATACAGCATCAGCACGCGCGCCAGCGGGCCGACCTCCATCACCTTGTCTTTCCAGCGCGGCGATTTCAGCCACGAGTAACTGGCCTCGGTGTCGAGGTGCTCATAAGGTGGTTTGGGGCCGCTGTAGTGCAGGTTGGTCTGCCCCACGTAGGGGTGCAAACCGCTGTCCTTGCCGGTGGAGTAGTCGTACCACGAGTGCGCCACGAACTCCTGGATCTGCTCGCTGGCGTTGAGATCAACCTCGTGCACCCGGCTCAGGTCGCGATCGAGGATGATGCCGCGCGGAATCATCAGGCTGGCGAGGTCGTTGATGCTCTTGCCCTCGCTGGGGAACTCACCATAGGTGAGGAAATTGCCGACGCCTTCGCCTTTCTTGAACCAGTCCTTGTAGAAGCCGGCGATCGCCAGCGTGTCGGGCAGATACACCTGATCGACGAAACTGCGCATCTGGCGGATCACGTTCTGCACGATCTCCAGCCCGTTCATGTTGATCGCGGTGGCGCCGCCGGTACTGCCCGTGCTGCCAGGCCCAACGCTGATCGCGGCGGGTGCCCCGCCGACGACAAAATTAGGGTGCGGGTTCTTGCCGCCGAAGATGGCGTGCAGCTTGACCACCTCGCGCTGCCAGGCCAGCGCGTCGAGATAATGCGCCACGGCCATCAGGTTGGCTTCGGGCGGCAGCTTGTACAGCGGGCTGCCCCAGTAGCCGTTGGCGAATATGCCGAGCTGACCCGAGGCCACGAAACGCTGCAGTTTGTCCTTGACGGCCTTGAAGTAACCCGGCGAGGATTGTGGATAGCTGCTGATCGATTGCGCCAGCGCAGAGGTTTTCTGCGGATCGGCCGAAAGCGCCGAGACCACATCGACCCAATCCAGCGCATGCAGGTGATAAAAGTGCATGACGTGGTCATGCACGAACTGCGCGGCGATCATCAGGTTTCTGATCAGTTGCGCGTTGGGCGGTATCGGATAGTCGAGCGCGTCCTCGACCGCGCGCACCGAGGCGATACCATGCACCAGCGTGCACACGCCGCAGATGCGCTGCGCGAACGCCCAGGCATCGCGCGGGTCGCGCCCGCGCAGAATCAGCTCGATGCCGCGCACCATGGTGCCGGAGCTGGACGCCTGACTGATCACGCCGTTGTCCAGCGTGGCCTCGATGCGCAGGTGACCCTCGATGCGCGTGATCGGATCGACAACGACGGTTTGGGCACTCATGGCGCAGGGGCTCCCGGTACGGGCGATGCGGTGGCGGCAGGCGCAGCTGGCGGCTGATCAAGATTGTCGGCGACTGCTTCGAGCAGGCTGTGTGCGGTCTTGTCCCAGTGGAAATGCGCCTGGCTGTCGTCGAAGCTCAGGCGGCAGTTGGAGCAACTGGTGATCAGCATCTCGGCGCCGGTGTCCTCGACCTGGCGCATCTTGATCTGGAAAGCCTTGTAGCGGATCGCGTCGGCGCGATGGATGCTGATCACGCCGCCACCGCCGCCGCAACACCAGTTCATGCCGCGGTTGTCCTTCATCTCGTGGATCTCGGCACCGAGTGCGTTGAGCACCACGCGCGGTGCCTTGATCACGCCGCCGCGGCGCGCGATCTGGCAGGGATCGTGAAAAGTCACCGTGGTGTTCAGCCCTTTCTTCACGCGCAAGCTGCCATCGGCAATGTGCTCGCCCAGGAACTCGGAGATGTGGCGCACCTTGAACGGCAACGGCTGGCCGTAGATATTGGCGCCGGCCCAGCGCATGGCGCTGTAGGCGTGGCCGCATTCGGGCAGCAACAGCAGCTTGGCCTTGCACGCGATCGCGGCCTTGATCATCTTCATGCTCATGTCGCGCTGCCAGTCGGCGTTGCCCGAGAGCAGGCCGAAGTTGGTCGCCTCGTAGCCATCGGAGCGGATCGTCCAGCTCAGGCCCAAGTGATTGAGCACTTTGGCCACAGCGGCCATGGCCTGCGGATATTTCTGGATCTCAATTGACGACATGGTGACCAGCACATCGGCCTGTTCCTTGTCCAGGTGGATATCGACGTCATCCTCGTCGGCTATCCATTCGATGCGTTCCTTGAGTACTTTGGGCGTCGCGCCCAGCGGGCTGCCTTCGCGCTCGCCGCGTTCGGCCGCGGCCCAGAGTTCGTGCGGCACCAGCCCGGCCTTGTGCATGCCGTGGCGCGCCAAGCCCACCAGCGAGGCGATGTCGATGCCCATCGGACAGATCAGGGTGCAGCGGCCGCACATGGTGCAGGAGTCGTAGATCAGCTCCTGCCACTCCTGCAGTTCCTCGATGGTGACCCTGCGCTTCAGCCCCAGCGCGCGCATGAACAGCGCGAACGGCCCGGCCTCGCGCTTGTAGGCTTGCTTGAACGGCTCGATTTTCCAGATCTGTGTGTACTTGGGATCGCCAGTCTGCACGTAGAAGTGGCAGGCCTCGGCGCACATGCCACAGTGCACGCACGATTCCATGTAAGTCGCGGCCACGGCGCCGAAGTCGCGGACGAAGTTGCGCATGGCGATATCCACGCGCTCCTGCGCGGGTATCTCGCCCTGCAGGTCATAGCGTTGTTCGGGCTTCTTGATGCCGAAGCGCGGGCCTTCGGTTTGCAGCGGGGGCAGGGTGGCCTCGGTCATGTGCTGGCTCCTTTGCGGGCGAACAGCGCGCCGGTGGTGCCGCGCGCAATGAACAGCAGGAAGACATGCATCAGTTTGCCGAATGGCAGCCACGCCAGCAGCAGGCACACGCTGAGGATGTGGATGGCCAGCAGGGTCTGATAAGGCGCGCCCAAGTGCGCCGCGGCGAGCAGGCCGGTGATCACCGGGGCAATGGTGATCGCCCAACTGAAATAATCGTCGGCATTGGAAATCAGGCGCATCACCGGGTTGCTGAGCCGGCGCACCAGCGCCGCCACCAGCGCCGCCACGGTCAGTGCGCCGGCCACGTACACGATGCTGCTGGGCAGCCCCGGCCACGACAATCCGGTGAGGCTGCGGATGAACAGGATGTGCGGCACGAAACCGAACACCACGATCGCCAAACCGATGTGGAATACATAGCCGATGGTCTGGCCAAACGCCGTACTGGCACGGAACTCGCGTTTGGACCATGTGCGCGACACGATGAGCTTGGCCGCGCCGCGCCAGGTATGCGTGCTGCGCGGCTCGGTGTAATCGGGCTTGCGTCGCAGCAACAGGATGCCGGCCAGTCGCCATACCGTGCCGACCACGAAAATTACCAGCGCCCATTGCAGGGCGGGACCACGTGCAAAGGTGAGCAGATCCATCACTTGCCCTCCGGTTTCTTGGCTTCGTTCTCGGCGCGGGTCTTGTCCTGACGATGCCGTGCCGCCAATGCCGCAGCACCGCCGATGGCCACGCCAGCCACCGCCGCGATACCCAGATCCACACCGATGTCACCGCGCCACAAGCCCGCCGACAGCGGCTTGTAGAAATCGCCGCGATCCCAGAACTCCGGCTCTGAGCAGCCCAGACAGCCGTGCCCCGACTCGATCGGGAAACTGGTGCCACCGTTCCATTTCATCGTCGCGCACGAGTTGTAGGTCACGGGTCCCTTGCAGCCCAGCTCGTACAGACACCAGCCATTGCGCGCGCCAGCGTCATCGAAGGTCTTGGCGAACAACCCCTTGTCGTAGTACGGGCGCCGGTAGCAGCGATCGTGGATGGTGTTGCCGTAGAACACCTTGGGGCGACGGTGCTCATCCAGTTCGGGCACACCGAAGGTGAGGAAATACACGATGGTGCCGGTGATCACTTCGGGGATCGGCGGGCAACCCGAGATATTGATCAGCGGGCGATCCTTGATCAGATCCTGCACCGCCACCGCGCCGGTGGGATTGGGCGCGGCCATGGGCAGCCCGCCAAAGGCCGCGCAAGTGCCGACCGCGATCACCGCGGCAGCGCCCTTGGCCACCGCTTGCACCGACGCCAGTGCGCTCTTGCCGCCGATCACGCAGTAGGCGCCATCGAGCGGGGCTGGAATGGAGCCATCGACCACCAGCACGTACTTGCCCCAGGCCTTGCGCATCGCCTCCTCGCGCGCGGCTTCAGCGGCTGCGCCCGCGGCGGCCTGCAAGGTATCGTTGTAGGCCAGCGAGATGGTGTCGAAAATCAGATGCTCGATGGTCGGCGAGAACGAGCGCGTGAGCGATTCCAGGCAGCCGGTGCATTCCTGGAACGACAAATAGATCACGGTCGGTCGCGGCATGCCGGCCAGCTTCTCGGCCAACTCGGCGGCACGCGCTGCGGGCAGGGCCAGCAGCGAGGCGGTGGCCGCGCAGAATTTCAGGAACGAGCGTCGGCTCATGCCATGCTGCTGGAACGATTCAAGAATGGTCGGTTCGCGATCCATGAGTCAGCCCCTCAGTTGGGTAGCGCAGTCAGTCCGCACAGCCGCGTGCTGGCGGCCTCGATGTCCGTGCGATAGGTGCGCACGATCTCGGGCACATCGGTGACTTCTAGCAATTCGCACAGCAGCTTGCCTTCAACGTCTTCGTGGCGAACCCACCAGATGCCGGCAAAACCCGTTTCGCGCAGCAGTGACGCACCCAAAGCGTTGATCCGCACCTCGATCTCACCTCTACCCAGCGCCAGCTCCAGAGCCGCGCGATCCGCGGACCCCAGCGGCAGGGTGGCAAGGTCGATCACATGGGTCTTGCCGCTGGCGAGATAAGCTTGCAGCGCACCCTCCAGCTCGCGCAGAATGGCCGCGACCATGCCGGTCGCATCGTCGCGCGACTCGATGACCACGGCGATTTCAAGCGGTTTCATCGGCCCACCTCCGCAGCACATCGCGCACGCAGGACTCGACCTGCGGCAGCGCGCCAGTCAGCTCAGCGCTGAGATGCTCGCCCCAGCCGATATGGCCCGGCTCGATGCCAATCAGCGCGCGCCGCGATGGCAGGCGATCGAGCAGACGCGCCATGTCCAGCAGTTCGCCAAGGCTGACCTCATGCACGCTGCCGGCTTGTGCACGGCGCAGCCACTGGTCCATGGCCGCGCCCTCGAAACAGCGAACCGTGCCCGGCACCGAATTCATGCGCATCGCATCGATGAAGATCAAGCGCTCGGCCTGCTCGATCTCCACCAGCAACGTGGCACCCAGCGTACCGGCGTCGTACAGGGTGATGCCGGGCTGGGCGCCCAGCGCGCTCTGCAGCCAGTGCAACGCGTGCACACCCACGCCATCGTCACCTTGCAAGGTGTTGCCGACGCCCATGATCAGCGTCGGCCGCAGCGCCAGATCCTCAAGGAGTGGCGCGCGCGGCAAGTGCGGCGATACAGCGACTGCAGAATTGCGCGACATGCGACGCTCCCCGGTAACGGTGACGCAAACGCAAGTTTGCAGCCTATGCCTACGCATGGACTGCGAACAGATGTAATCGCTACGGAAATTGATCTGGATCAAGTTTGACGCAGAATGGTCGCCCGCAGACCTCGTCGGTGGGCATGCCGGGATTCAGTCGGCCAGCGCGAAGGCTTGTTCTTGCCTCGCCAGCGCGTCGCTCAGGGCATCGCGCAGTGCGGGATCCTGGTGGTACACATCGGGCACCACGCCCACGCGGCCATCGTTCCGCACAGCGACGGTCCAGTAGATGATGTGCAGCGGCACCGGGGGATCCAGCGGCACGTCGCGGGTCACGTCGTAGCTGGCCGCGGTCTGCAGGCTTTCCGCATTCCAGCGCACGGGGTCGTCGAGCAGCAGTTGCGCCAGTTCCATCGCGTTTTCGACGCGCACGCAGCCCGAGCTGAAGGCGCGCCGGGTTTGCGTGAACAAGGCCTTGTGCGGCGTATCGTGCAGATACACCTCGTGGGTGTTGGCGAAACGGAATGCCACCAGGCCCAGCGCACCCTCGGGGCCGGGCTGCTGGCGCAGCGTCAGTCCCGACGGCGGTCGCGCCCAATTGATCGAGTGGGCCGGCACGATTTGTCCCTGACGATCGAACACGCGCAAATCATTGCGTGCGAGATAGTTCGGGTCGCGACGCAACTTGGCCAGCATGTCCTCGCGCAGAATTGTCGGCGGCACCACCCAGGAGGGATCGAGGGTCAGGTGCGTGATAACGGATCGCAGCACCGGCGTGGGTCGCCGCGGCTGGCCCACTTGCACGCGCGTGGACCACGCCAGTTGCCCATCGTCGTAGTAGCCCAGGCGGTAGTTGGCGAGGTCAACCTGTACGTAGCGTGGCGGCAAGGCATGCAGGTACCAGCGTGCGCGCTCCAGATTGAGGCGCAGTTGCTCGATGCGTGTCGCCACAGGCACGTTCAGCGCCGCTCGCGTGGCCGCGCCGACGATGCCATCGGCCTGCAATCCGTGCCGGCTTTGGAACGTGCGCACGGCGTCGGCCAGCGCTGCGTCGTAGTCGTCGGCGTCGTTCTCCGCCATGCGTGTCAGGTCGCCGGAGGCTAGCAGACGCCGGCGCAGCAGCGCCACGCGCGCATCGTGCATGCCGGGTTTGAGCGTCGGGCCGGCAGGCAGCGCGGGCCAGCCACCGGTGACGGCTTCGTCGCGCAGGCGCTGCAGCGCCGTGCGCAACTGCGCATATACCGGCGCGGCGGGGCGTGCCGCGGCGAACGCCGCAGTGACTGCCCCGCTTTCTGCTGCGCGCGCGGCGGCCTGCAGCCACGCATCGGATTCGGAGCCCGGCGGCGCGGCGTTCCAATCGGGGTAGAACGCATCGACATCGAGCACGCCATGCCGCAATTGCACCAACGCCAGCAGATAGGCCGCGGTGGCGCGCACATCGATATCCGCGCGTTGCGCGTCGGTCAGCGAAGCGTCGTGCTGCAGCCGCAGGACATCGCGGGTGAGGCGATCACCACCGTAATCCTGCGCCGCCAGGCCATCATCGACCAGGCCATTGAGCGCATCGCTCAGCGCGCGCACTCGCGGCACGGATTGCCACAGCGGCGCGTCGGCGCGTTGCGCATAAAAACGTGAAACCAGCGCGCCGAGGGTGTTGTCGCCGATTCGGAGCGCACCCAGCGGCTGCTGCGCCAGTGTGTGAAGACGTGTGGCGATAGCGGTTGGCAGCGCGATTTCAGGTGCCTGCGCATGCGCGCAGGTTCCGATCAGCAGTGCGAGCACAATCCAGGCGTGTCTCATCATGGGTGGGTCGCAGAGGTCATGAAAATCTCGCCGCATTCTGCGCGCACGCGGCGTGTTCAGGAACAGCGCGCGCCCAGCAACTAGGATAAGGACATGCTTTTTGCCCGCTCTCGACTCCGCCATCTCACGCGCGCGATTGCGCTGTTGGTTGCCGCGCTTGTGTTGCCTGCAAGCGCGGCATCGGCGGCAGGTTCATCGCTATGGCGCAGCCTTGCGCAGGCGGCGCCCACGGCCAATCCGCAAGTGCTGCGGCTGGCGGTGGCAGCCATGCATTGTGCCGTCAGCAGCGGCATGCCGGGCGCGCAACGGCTGGCCGTCATCGATTATTCGCTGCCTTCCACGCGTCGACGTCTGTGGATTTTCAACCTGGCCGACCCGCGCCTGCTGATGCGCGAGCTGGTGGCGCACGGGCGCAATTCGGGCAACAACTTCGCGAAGCATTTTTCGGATCGCCTCGGCAGCCTCGAATCCAGCCTTGGCCTGTACCGCACACTAGGCACGTATCAGGGCGACAACGGCTATTCACTCCGCTTGCAGGGGCTGGATGAAGGTTTCAACAACAATGCGCTGCAGCGCGCCATCGTCATCCACGGCGCGCCTTATGTGAGCGAAGCCTTCGCGCAACGCGAGGGTCGCCTCGGCCGCAGTTGGGGTTGCCCGGCGGTGAGCAAACGCGTGGCGCCGCGCGTGATCAACGCGCTCAAGGGCGGGCAATTCGTCTTCGCCTACTATCCCAATCAGCGCTGGCTGAGCGATTCCGACTTGCTGCACTGTGCGGCGGCACGACGCAGCGTCGCGGCCATCGAGGCCGATCCAGGGCAAGCGGCCGCGCGCACTGGCGCCGCGTTGTAAACGGCGTTCGCCGCTTCAGGCGCGCAGCAACTTCAGCGTGTGCTGCGCGATCATCAGCTCCTCG
>NZ_JBTSRB010000042.1:0-25937 GCF_054637675.1 Metallibacterium sp. | reverse complement strand
ACCCCGGATGCGGTGTACTTCACTCGGGCCACCGGCTCTGCCGTAGGCCGCCTGAGCAGAGCCAACACGCATCTCAACCCGCAGCCGATCCACTTAAACAACCCAGGATCGTGTTCAAACAAGCGGAGCCACTTCTAACATGTTGCGCGTAAACCTACCAAGCCTCGCTCACAATTCTACGGCCTCTTTCAGCACGACTTCGCGCAGGTGACGGCTGAGCCTGTGTTCGGGAATCAGATCGAGCCGGCGGTCGGTGATTGGGGCCAGGCGCTTGGCAAGCGGCAGGCGCTGGGCGAACAGGTCATAGCCGCGGGAAATCTAAAACGGGGGTCAGGTTGAAACTGCACTCTGACGCCTGTTTTGGTCCGAGTCGTCCGAATCGGCGGATCGCCAGGTGCGTACGCGCTCCACCTCGTAGCCACTCCAGCGTGATCGGAAAGTCCGCTGGACATAGACGCCGCCCATCGCCACTTCGCGACCATCGAGGACGAACTCAACCGCCTGGCCTTCGTCGGGCAGTGCTGTGGAACTGGTGACCCATGGGGCGTACATGATGTTGTCCTGATGCGCGGAACGCGTGATCGCAAACGGTGCAGCGCGATCGCGTCGAACCTGTGTGGGAGTGCCCTGCATCGTGCTCGCATGCACCGACCGCCTCTGTACGGTGGTGCACACAAAACATCCATCCGGACAGAGCACGGCTGGCGGCCTGACCGGGTGCGGAACAGTCCACCGTGGAATTTCTGCCCACAGCGTCCTGCGGCTCGCGCCCGGTAGCCGCCGCAGTTCGCATCCGCTCCGGCGGATGCGGTCAGATCGCAGGTCGCAATGCCTATCCGCACCCGCTGCACCACAAATCATTACTTGCGGAATCGACCCGCAGGGCTTCAATCCTGCCCACGTCGTGCGCGCAGTGAGCGGCGGTTGGAACCGCTACACAGGGTGCCCCAACGTACAGAGCACGCCACCGGACGAGCACATCATCAAGCGCCTGTGCGCGGCAGCGCATCTGCAAGACCGGCAAGAGGGCCGACGATGCACGCACATGATCCAGTTACACGGCGCGGTCGCGCATGCGCTCGATTTGGACGGCCTGATCGCGGCCGCGAGCGCATTCGGGAATGCCTGTTGCCGCTTGCAATTGATGCCGCATGGCAGTTCTGACCGAACCGCGAATTGCACATCCTGACCGCAGGCGCCTTCGCGGATCGACGTGCCTCGTGAATCTGCTGCTGCAGCTTGATGCCAATGCCGACCGCCGCAGCCGAGTACCGCAAAGTAGGTAGAACTTGAAAAGCATGCCCAAAGCCGTGAAGAAAAAGACTCCGATCTGGCGACGACTGAGCGCCGGACTGATAACCGGAGCGGCCGACGACGATCCCAGTGGCATTGCCACGTACTCCCAGGTGGGCGCGGCCTATGGTTACGCCACCTTGTGGAGCGTGCTGTTGGCACTGCCACTGATGATCGCCATCCAGACGATCTGCGCGCGCATTGGCCGCGTGACCGGGGCCGGGATCGGCGCCAATCTTCGCAAGCACTATCCGCATGGGTTGGCGTATAGCCTGGTATTCGCGCTGTTGATCGCCAACGTGATCAATCTCGCGGCTGACATCGGCGCCATGGGGAGCGCCCTCAAACTGCTGATCGGGGGTCCGGCGCTGATGTATACCGCCGCGTTCGCGCTGCTTTCGCTGGTGCTGCAGGTGTTCGTCCCTTTTTCGTACTACTCGCCCATCCTCAAGGTGCTGACCCTCAGCCTTCTGGCCTACGTGGCAACCGTTTTCGCAATCAAGGTGCCATGGGACGAGGTGGCGAAAGGGGTCTTCTTTCCGCGCATTGTGTTCGATGCCAAGTATGCGGTCGCCATCGTGGCGGTCATGGGTACCACCATCAGCCCTTATCTTTTCTTTTGGCAAGCCGCGCAGGAAGTGGAAGAAGTACGTGACACGAGCAATGAGCGGAAGCCGCTCAAGAGCAAACCACGGCAAGGTCCGGACGCGCTGCAGCGCATCGGCGTCGATACGATTTCAGGGATGTTCTTCTCGCAAATCGTGGCGTTTTTCATCATCGTCACGACCGCCGTGGTCCTCCACGCGCACGGCATCACCAACATCAATTCTTCCGCGCAGGCAGCGACCGCGCTGCGCCCGCTGGCTGGTCCATTTGCCTTCACCGTTTTCGCCGCGGGGATCATCGGCACCGGTCTTCTCGCCGTGCCCGTATTGGCCGGGTCCGCGGCGTATGGCGTTGCTGACGCACTCGGCAATCCCAGCGGATTGGAACGCAAGCCGCATCAGGCCAAGGTGTTCTATGCGGTGTTGATCGTCGCCAGCATCGTTGGAATGGCGCTCAATTTCACCGCCATTGACCCGATCAAGGCACTCTACTGGAGCGCGGTGATCAATGGGGTTGCGGCGGCACCGATCATGGTCGTGATCATGCTGCTCGGCACGAACCGGCGCATCATGGGCACGTTCGTTCTTCCGCCCTGGCTGAAGATTCTGGGTTGGATCGCCACGCTCGTCATGGCCGCAGCCGCCATCATCATGTTCGCGACATGGGGGAAGTAGCTACTGGCTCCGCGGCAGGCGCATCCATCCGGTTTCAGACACCATCGTCGACTCGTCAATCCGGATCAGAGCAGAGCGAGCGCGGTGTATCGGGGTGGCGACGCCGGGAACGACAGGTGCGCGACCGTCGCGCACAAAGCCGGTTTTGTCAGCTCGTTTTTTCTTCCACATCGATGAGGCATCAAGAATGCCCGTACGCCACAGAGAAAAACACCGCACAGAAAACAGCGGATGGCTGCGCGCGGCGGTATTGGGCGCGAACGACGGTATCGTTTCCACGGCGAGTCTGGTGCTCGGTGTGGCCGCTGCGCACGGGACTCACGGCAACGTATTGGTCGCGGCGATCTCTGGCCTGGTCGCGGGGGCCATGTCGATGGCCGCGGGCGAATACGTTTCCGTGCACTCGCAGGCAGACGCCGAGCAGGCCGACCTCAAGCATGAGCGCGCGGAACTCAAAGCGGACGACAAGGGCGAGCACAAGGAGCTGGCGGCGATCTACGTGGGTCGCGGCCTCGATCATGCGCTCGCGAAACAGGTCGCCGAGCAACTCATGGCCCGCGACGCCCTGGGCGCGCATGCCCGCGACGAACTCGGCATTTCCGAGACGCTCAGGGCCCGTCCGATCCAGGCCGCGTTCACGTCGGCCGGCAGCTTCGCCGTGGGAGCCGCCATGCCGCTCATCGTGACTGCCGTGGCACCGGTGGCGAGCCTCATCGTCTTCGTCTCCGGGGCTTCACTGCTCTTTCTCGCGCTCTTGGGCGCACTGGCGGCGCGCGTGGGCGGCGCAGAGGTGATGCGGGGCGCCATGCGCGTGACGTTCTGGGGTGCGCTGGCCATGGCCGTGACTGCGGGCGTCGGGGCCTTGGTCGGGGCATTCCTGTAGCGAAACCGGGGTCACCATTTCGCCGCCCGGGTCAACAGGCACACCCATGCTCTTCCCCGGTCATGCCGAAGAGTCGATGCCCGTCTTGCCGCAGACCACCCGCCGTTGTGTTTCATGCGGCGCCAGGATCACGCCAGAGTGCAATTCCTGTCACGCGGTTATTAACCCTTCGACCGCCTGTACCAGTCCCGCCAGATTAGCCGGTAGACCGGGATCAGGTAGGGGATCCGGTTGAGGCCGGGTATCACCGGAAGGAAGATCAGGAAGAGGAAGGCGGCGGCCATGATGAGTCCCGCGATGAGATCAGCGTTTGGCGAGTTCGCGATCCCGGGTATCTGATAGAGGAAGGCATAGGGCCACAGCCACCATGCCCCCGGATAAGGGCCTGACTCGTTCGTCATTCCCCACTGGTTGCCTAGCTCGTTGAGGTGGTGCGCGACCCTGTTCTCGATGGGACCTTCGAGGAAAAGGAGCGACTTCGTGTTGTTGAGGTCGTAGGGCAGGAAAGAACTGCTGTCGAGCGCCCCTTCAAGCAGCCCGGCACGCGCAAGATCAAGCATCCCGTTCATCAGGGTCGCGACGGGACCGTAGTCGCCCGGTGGGAGGATCACCTTTCCGTTGTCGTCGGTGGCTTTCTTGAGGGCGCCGGAGTAGCTCTTGATCCAGCGCTGCTGCTGATCAAACGAAGCCTGCTTGTAGGTCGCCAGGGCCGTCGCCACCTGCGGATCGAGCACTGCAATGCGTGCCAGCGGCTTCATCACCAGATCCTGCTGGGCGTTGACCGGATTCACGACGCCGATCCAGCGCGCCGGCGAGATGAATCCGAAGACCTCCTGCGCGTTCTGGTAGTCCTTCGTGTAGGGCGGGCCATAGGTTTGAAGGCCGCTTTGCCCGGAAAAGTAGGAGAGTGACCGATCGAGAAAGAGCAGGGGCTGCTTGGTCGCAACCTCTTTTCCCGTGACCGTCGGGTAGTCGGGTGTTCCGAGAAAGGCGGCGAGCAGCACGATCACGAGTGTCACGACGCCCATCACGATGAGCCCCTCGCGGACCATGTCGTAGTGCTTCATCGGCACGCCGCGCAGATACGCCTCCGATCGCTTGCTCATCGCGCCCCATCCTTGCTGCCGCGCTCGATGGGGCGCACCGGGCTTTCGCTGCGCACGATACCGATGTGGATCGCCGCGAAGAGGACGACAAGAAATGGGAACAGGACAACGTGCAGTGTAAGAAGTTGGCCGGGATCCATGGTGTTTATCCCGGCTAGACCGAGGGCGTTCATCGGATCCTTGCCCTGAACGGCGTTCCATTGGGCGTCCCAGTTCTCCTGCAGCAGCGTCCCCGTGATCCCGGAAAAGATCGTCACGGCAAAAGTCATCAGGCCCATTACCCAGGTGCGCCACCGGCCGTCACGCCAGGCAGCCTTGAAGAACTTCGCGAGCATGTGCAGCACCAGACCGAAGTAGAAAACCTCCACTCCCCAGAAGTGGACGGAGTTGAAAAAGTGGCCCACCGGCGATACGTGCCACCAGCCGGGACCGAAGACGGCGATGATGATTCCACTCCCGATGACGACCATCAGCGCCGACAGGGTGATCGTCCCGAAGAAGTACGCCATCGAGTTCACGTAGATCGGCATCTTCGTCGGCAACGCGTCCTCGAGAGTCAGGTGCGATTTCAGCCACCCTTGAAGCTTCTCGTCGATGTTCATGCGCCCGCACTCCGGTCCTCCGGAGTGGCGCCATCACCATGAGTCATGAAGTTCGGCATGCGCGCCCAGCAACCCGCGGAGAAAACGACGATGACAGCAACCCAGAAGATCAGGTCCGGTATCGCCAGGTCAAAAATGCCGAACACGACATGGGGCACGACCGGCAGCGTCTCAATGGTCAGGTTCTGCATCGCGTTGCTCCTTCAAGTGCTAAATCGAAATGGGATCGAAATGCGGCGCGTCTCTTCCAGATCATAGTCCGCCTGCAGGCGGGCGGGAAACCGGGGTACGGTTTCTGTCATGCACACGCGAAACACGAGTTTTCAGAGTGCGGTTTCTGCCACGCGCTTGCAGGATTTCCCGACAGACACTTGCCCTTCGAGGCAGCACGCTTGAACACCCCATTCCACGTCGCGAGCGTCATGCCCCGCCAGCCCCGACTCGACCTTGCCGGTGTTCCGCAGCACATCGTCCAGCGCGGAAACGATCGGCAGCACTGGCGACCATGCGCGATGCCGCTTGGGATTCGTGGCGAAGAAATTTTCCGTCGTACCAGCCGCCGAGGCTGAGCAGCGGCCGCGATCCACCTGATCCTGAAGCCACGTATAGTCGGCCACATGAGTGACTATTCCAAGCAGCTCAAGCGGCTCAGATTTTGGACCCGCACTGCAACTTTCGCGTTGATCTTCACCCTGCCCGCAACCTTCGTGGCCGGCTTCATCACTTACGGCACGACACTGGATCGCGTCCTGCCATTCACCATATTTGTCGTGCTCGTTCTAGCGCTCGTTGTCGCGTACATCCGCATCAGGACTTTCCCCTGCCCACGCTGCGGCCACTACTTCACTGTCAAACACCCGTTGGGCGCCAATATCCGCGGTCGCAAATGCGAGCATTGCGGGTTGGAGGCTTATGCTGAGCCCTGACAAGGCGTTCCAGCCGACTCGCCTACCACCTCTTACAAGAACCATGGCTGACCTGCTTCGGCGACGCGTACTGCAAACAAAGGAGTTTTCAGAACAATCTTTCATGCGCCGAGCAGCCTGCAGTCACACCGCAATTTGCTCGTACGAAAATTGCGGCACGTGAGCGCGCTCACTGGCATGCTCCAAGGTAAGCGCCACGACTTGGCCCCGTCATCAAGATCAAGCAAGGTGTTCTCATCGAAATCACGCGTCTCGTTGACGCTGCCAGCACGGAACTCGATATACAGCGTGTCCGTGTCATGGAAACCTGATCTTCATGGCACGAGCTCTTGGGTCTCGTGCTCCAACACTGCGATCCGCTCGATCCGCTTGACGTCATCGCCAAGGGCGCGCCGCGCCTCTTCCAGATCATAGTCCGCCTGCAAGCCGAGCCAGAAGCGCTCACTGGTGCCCAACGCCGCGGTGAGGCGCAGTGCGGTATCCGCGCTGATGTCACGCTTGCCGAGCACGATCTCGTTGATGCGGCGGGGTGGTACGGCGGCAGCGCGCGAGCGCGTTCTGGCTGATGCCGAGCGGGACGAGGAATTCTGGCTTCCACGTCGACGACCCTCTCAGGAGCCACCCTTGCCAGGTTGCTTGGCGTATTTCTGCAGGTACGTTCCGATGGCATCCAGTGTCGACTGTGACGGCACGGGTTTGCCCATGGCCACCATGTTGCGTCGCATGCGTAGCACGACCGCGGGCCACTCCGCGGCGGTGTGCTGCACAGGATCGGGAAGGGCATGACATTGGGAACAGGTTGCGCTGAAAGCCCTGCCCGCGGGCGTATCCAGTCCTTTGGCGGTTGCCTTGTTCAGAGGTATCTGGGCGTGTTTCTGCAAATACGCAAGCAGCGTCGCCTGCTCCTTTGCGGACGGGGCCTGGATGCCCATCATGTCCTGGTCGCTCATCATGCGTTCGCGCGCGGCCATGCGCGCCACGACCGCGGGCCACCCCGCGGCCGTATGCAGCCCCGGCCCCGGCAGGCCATGGCACTGGGTACAGTAGTGCTGCATCAGCCTGACCCCTTCCGAATGGGGCTGCGGCAGCGCGGCGGGGTTGATGCCGAGCGGCAGCATGTTGCCCATCATGTCTTGCATCATGCGTTTCATCCCGCCGCGGCCCATCATCCCGTCCCTCCCCATCATCATCCCCCCGCGGCTCATCATCCCGCCTGTTCCCCCGGGCCTGAGGACCGGATATAGACCGACGACGCCGACAAGGCCGACCGCGATCAACACCAAGCCCGCGATCAAGGGACCGCGCCGATTCACCGGTCGTCTTCCCGGAGTTCCCGGCGCATGCGCGTGTAGGTTTCCTGGTCGATCTCCCCCCGGGCATAGCGACGCCGCAGGATTTCCAGCGGCGAATCGGTTTTGCCACGAAGCAACCAGCCGATGACCACGACCACGCCGGCGATCAGCAGAATCCAGAACAGGACGAAGAGTGGCCACAGAGCGCCCATCCCGCTCATTCCCATGCCATTCATGCTTTTATACCTTGAGGTGTAGCCAGGACTTTTCCAGCAGCACCTTGGCGAGGTGCCAGCGCCGGGCCGGTGCGCGGAACTTCACGATGGGCCTGGGTTCCGCATAAAAATCGCCGCCACCGTAACCGGCCTGCCCGTTGCCGTTTTCGATGAAGCACGCGCCGTGGCCATCGAATCGTTCGGATGCGTCCCGGCCAAGGATGAGTGCGGCGATGTTCTTCGCGACGACCTCCGCTTCGGCATGCGCGAAGACGCCGGCCTTCGGCAGCGGTTTGCCGAGCTGCAGCGGAATCGAGACGACATCGCCGATCGCGAAAACCCGGGGGAAGCGGGTTTCCAGCGTGTGCCGGTCCACCGCAATCCACCCGGTCTCGCCGGCGAGGGCGCTCTCGCGGACCACGCGCGGTGCGCGGTGCGGTGGCACGTACGCCAGGAGATCGAATTCCGTATTCGCGCCGTTCGCAAAGACGATTCGCCTTGCGGCCGCGTCGACCGACGTCACCTGATGTTCGGGGTGGTACGCGATGCCCTTCGCTGCGAGGAGCTGTTTCACTGCCGCGGAGGTCTCCGGACCCGCAACAGCCATCGGCCCGGGTTCTGCGGCGAAGACCTCGATGGCGACCGCATCGCGCAGGCCACGCTTGCGATAGAACGCATCGATGAGCAGCGCCGCCTCGTAAGGCGCTGCCGGGCATTTGTACGCGGGCGCCGCCGTGAGCACGATGATGCGCCCCCGCCGCAGCGAGCCGAGCGCGGCGCGCAGGCCTTCAGCACCCGCAAGCGTGTAGAAATTGTGCCCCGCCTCGCGCAGACCCGGCACGGCTTCCGCCGCCAGCTCGGCGCCGAGCGCGACGACCAGGTAGTCCGCATCGAGGATCTCGCCGGATACCGTGACGCGGCGGGTTTCGGGATCGATCTTCTCCACCTCGCCGAGTCGCACCTGGATGCCCTTGCGCTGCAGCCGGGCGAGCGGACGCTGGATGGATGCAGCTTCGCGCAGCCCCACCATCAGCCACAGCAGCGATGGCGCGTAGAGGTGCTCGCGCTCCCGATCGACGAGCACGACGCGATGGGCACGTGGAAGGTGCTTGCGCAGCGCGCTGGCGGCGACGAGGCCCCCTACACCCCCTCCGAGGACGACGACAGTCTTGGCGGTATCCATCAGAACACCAGCGTCTTGTCAGCCCACTGTGTCCACGCGGCGAGCTGCTCCATCGTGCTGCGCGGCGCGCCTTCGATCAGCTCCGTGGCGGCGATGCCGCGGGCGTCGATGCAGGTGCCGCAGACGCCGACTTCGCCGCCGTGGCGGACGATCATGCCCAGCATGTCGCCGATGTTGTAGTAGCCCGGCGCCACCCTCTGTCCGGCCTTGGCACAGGCCACCGCATCGCCGATCAGGAACAGCTTCACCTCCTCGCCGCCGGTCTTGAGCATCTGCCGGGCGAGTCGCAGGGCGTTGTAGCTGCGCTCGCTGCCGTAGGGTGCATCGTTGAGCACGAACAGATATTTCATGGGAGTCTCCCTTGCGTTGATGAAATGGAATTCACGGTTGCGATTCCAGCGGCAGCCCCAGCGCCCGCCAGTCGGGCACGCCGATTTCGAGCCGCGCTGCCTTGTGGCCGTGGCGGCGCAGGATTTCCACCGCCTCGACCGACATCACGCAATACGGGCCGCGGCAATAGGCGACGATCTGCCTGCGGCGCGGCAGCCTGGCGAGCCGTTGCTCCAGCTCGGCCAGCGGCACGGACAGCGCGCCTGGGATGTGCGCGCTGCGGTATTCCTGAGCGGGACGCACGTCGAGCACCAGCGCCGCGCCGCTGCGGACGCGTTCGAGCAGTGTGGCCTGGTCGACGCCTTCGAGCATGTTGCGCGAGCCGAGATACAGCCGCGTGATGCGTTCGATCTCGGCGAGTCGCGACTCGGCCAGGCGGCGGAAGGCCAGGAAGAACTCGCCGACCTCCGGGCCGGCCAGCCGGTAAGTGACGTACAGGCCTTGTTTTTCCGCCTCCACCAGGCGCGCCGTGCGCAGCGCTTTGAGGTGTTGCGAGGCATTGGCGAGGGTCTGGCCGGTGGCTGCGGCGAGCGACTCCACCGTGCGCGGCCCCTGGCAGAGCACATCGAGCATTTCCAGGCGCTTGGGGCTTGCCAGGGACTTGCCCAGGCGCCCGAACTGTTCGTAGATCTGATCCTTGAACGCGCGGTTGTCCATCAGCCGTGCTCCGCAACCGTCGATGCGCGCCATGCCGCGATCAGCGCCGCGGCGGCCGCGTCGATGTCGTCCTCGCGGGTGCCGTGCCCGACGGACAGGCGCACGGCGCCGGCCGCGCGTTGTGGGGACAGGTCCATCGCCCCCAGTACGCCGCTGGGAGCAGCGTCGTGGGCGTGGCAGGCGGAACCGGTGGAGGCGGCGACCCGATCTGACACCCGCTGCAGCAGCAGGGCGCCGGATACGCCGGGAAAGGAGACATTGAGAGTATTGGGCAGGCGCTGTTCGGGATGGCCGTTGAGTGCGAGTTCCGGGATCTCCTGCAGCAGTCGCGCGTGCAGCCGGTCGCGCAGCGCGCGCATCCGGATGGACGCCTGCGGAAGGCGCGCGCACGCCAGACGCGCGGCGGCGCCCAGGGCGACGATCTGCGCGACGGCCTCGGTGCCGGGGCGCAGACCTTGCTCCTGGCCAGCCCCGGCGAGTACGGTGGAAATCGGCGTGCCGGCGCGCACGTACAGCGCGCCCACGCCCTTGGGGGCATGGAACTTGTGGCCGGCGAGCGTCAACAGGTCGATGCCCAGCGCCTCGACATCCAGTTCTACCTTGCCTGCGGACTGCGCGGCATCGGTGTGCATCAACGCTCCGCGGCGGTGCGCCAGGGCGGCGATTTCGGCGACCGGCTGCAGGGTGCCGACTTCGTTGTTGGCGTGCATGATCGAAACCAGCGCCGTGTCGGGCCGCAGGGCGGCGGCGACGTCTGCGGGCGCGGCGCGGCCGTAGCCGTCCACCGTCACGATACTCAGCGTCCAACCCAGCTTTTCCAGCCGCCGCGCGGGTTCATGCACTGCCGGATGCTCGATGGCCGAGATCACGGCATGGCGACGCGCAGGTTCCAATGCCCGCGCCACGCCGAGGATGGCCAGGTTGTTCGCCTCGGTGGCGCTGCTGGTGAACACGATCTCGTCCGGCCGCGCGCCAATCAGGCGGGCGACCTCCCCGCGCGCCGCGGCTATGGCGCGCCGCGGCGCGTCCGCGTAGGCGTGATCCGAGGACGGATTGCCGAAATGCTCCTGCAGGAACGGCAGCATGGCCGCCACCACTTCCGGCGCGACCGGGGTGGTGGCGTTGTAATCAAGATAAATCGAGGCCATGCCAACATCCGATCAAGTAATCAATCATTAGTTTGAATACTTGATCAGCGAAGATCAAGTCATACACGCACCGGGATTGGTCTGTCGGCAAGCTTGGCGCCCCGATCTTGGCAACGCCTGTGCCGGTATCAAGGTGCCGGCATCAGGTCGAGACAGGGGTTCTGCGACCGTGAACGAGAGATCGAAGCGGTCCGCGGCGCGAACCTGTCGGATGCCGGAGACACGCGGACCAGCCCGCACCGCATACCGCGGGCGTCAAGAATTGAACACATCGAGGCGGCTTTGCGCGGCTGCGACTGATCAACTGCGGCCGGGGTCCCGCCATCGCGGTCGAGCGATTGTGCCGCAAGCACACGGTCGCAGGCTTCGCGCGCGCTTGGCCATCTTCGGTCGCGCGGCAACAAGCAGGATAAATGCACGCCCGCGCATACGTATTCATGCTTGTCGGGCTTCGCGAAGCCACATCCAGCACGCTGCGTTTGTCTAGACTTGGAACGAGTGCGGGAGATGGGACTGTGCAGTGAATCGCCGTGCAATGTGGCTGCGAATTGCAGGTTTGGCATTAACACTGTCGATGCTGACGGCCTGTGGCGGAGGCGGAGGCGGCGCAACACCTCCTTCACCCCCTCCGCCCACACCCCCGGCGGCCAGCATCGCCAGCTTCAGCGCGGCGCCCATGGCGCTCAACGCCTCCGGCGGTGCGGTGACGCTGATCTGGCAGACCAACAACACCAGCAATTATGCGTTGAGCGTACAACCCTCCACTGGCGTCATCGGCCTGCCCGGTGGCGCGACCACGGTAACCAACCTCAGCGTGACGTTGCCAGGCGACACTGGCGCTACGGCCGTCACCTACATCTTCACGCTCACCGCGAATGGTGCCGCCGGCACCCCACCGGCCACGGCCAGCGCGCAAGTCACCGTCGCCGCCGACTACGGCGTGGCGGTGCTGCCTGGCGTCAACTGGCCGGCGCAGGTGATCTACTTCCTGATGACCGACCGTTTCGACAACGGCAACACCGCCAATGACAACGGCGGTCCCGGCGATGACCAGGCCGCACAGCCGCAAAACCCGATGGGCTGGTACGGCGGTGATTTCCAAGGCGTGACCGACCGGATCGATACGGGCTACTTCACGCAACTGGGTGCTACCGCCATCTGGATGACGCCGCCTTACCTGCAGGGCGCGCCGCAGCCCGGCCCTGCCAGCAACAACCCCAATGGGTGGCAGCAATTCCCCTACCACGGCTACTGGCCGTGGAACTTCGATGCACCCGATCCCCACTTCGGCAGCATTGCCGACCTGCAGACGCTGGTGCAGACGGCGCACAACAACTATCTGGCGATCATGCTGGGGCAGATCGTCAATGATGCCGGCTATGGCGATCCGCCTTACGTGCAGGAGAGCAACGCCATCGTCAGCGGTCAGTTGACGCTCGACAACAGCGCGCAGGCGCTGCAAACCTTTTGGTTCCATCACGCCGATCCCGTCACCGGCCAGTGCGAGCCCTATGCCGGTACCTACAACGGCATGATCGACTGCCCACTCGACGGGTTGCCGGACTTCAACTCCGACAACACCAATGTGCAGACCATGCTGGACCAGGCTACTGCCGGCTGGCTCACCACCTACGGACTGGACGCCATTCGCCTCGATGCGGCCATGTATGTCCCTGAGAGCTTCTGGGCGCAGTACTTTGCCTACTTGAAGTCGCAGAACCTCGCACCCTACGCCATCGCCGAAATCTTCGACGGCGCCCCCGATTTCGTAGGCGGCTTCACTCAGCCTTCCGTTGGCTTCGACGGTGCAGAGAACTATCCGCTCTACTACGCCATCACGCAGTCCGGGCTGGTGTCGAACCAGCCGCCCTACTACGGCTACACCAACCTGGCGGCCGTGAACTACGCGGTACGGCAGAATCTGGCCAACGACGCACAGCCGTACCTGATGGTGAATTTCATCGATGACCAGGATGTGCCACGCTTCACCAGCATGCTGACCAACAGCGGCGTGACGGGTAGCGATGTGCTGGCGCACTGGCAGATCGCCGAGGTGTTGAGCTTCACCCTGCCCGGCATCCCGATGATCGATTACGGCGACGAGGCCGGCATGACCGGCACCTGGGATCCCTACCAGGCGGTCGCCAACGGCATGCCCAGCGACAACATCCGTCAGCCGATGACGCTATTCACCGCCGCGCAGCGGCAGGCCGCCGGTGTGCAGGGCTACTACACCTGGCTGCAGACGCTGGCGCACGTGCGCACGCAACAGGTGGCGTTGGCCACTGGCGCCTACACGCCCCTGTTCGTGCCGAGCAGCAGCGACCCCAACGTTTACGTCTACCTGCGCGGCAGTGGCACTGGCGGCGTGTTAGTGGCCATCAACGCCACCGGCGTGAGCGTGGATCTCACCCAATTGCCCAACGCCGGCAGTGGCCTGGTGGTACCCGGGATGCCGGTCGGCGCGTTGAGCAGTCTGCTCGGCGGCACGTCATCGTTGAGTCTCCACGCGTGTGGCAGCAACACCTGTCTGACCGGCACGCTGGCGCCGTGGAGCGCGCAGGTGGTGGCACCCTGAGGGTATTCCGCAAGGCGCCGAACCTGCCGCTGTCAACAGCTTGTCGTGTACCGCCAGGCTGGTTTCGCAACGGCCCCAAGACATTGCTTCGGATGGGGTGGGCACGCGCTCAAGCCGCGCACCGGCGGACACCGTCGGCCTGCCGGGCTTGTCCGGCGGGACCGATGGCAACATACACTGCGGCCTTTCCACAGGGGATCCGCGCATGAAATCTTGGCGAAGCGCAGTGTTGTTGCTCGGTCTGGCGCTGGTCGCATGCGCGGTGGCGCACACGGCCGAGGCGGCGTCCAAGGTGCCATTCCAGCTCACCGACGTGCGCGATCTGGTGCGCCTGAGCCAGCCGCAGATCGCACCGGACGGCAGGCATATCGCGCTGATCGTCACTCATGCCGACTGGAAGACCGACAAAAACGAGCCGCGTATCGAGCTGGTCGACGTGGCCAGCGGCAAGGCGCGGGTGCTGACTTGGCACCGCAAGGGCATCGCTGCGCTGCAGTGGTCGCATGACGGCACGCGGCTGGCTTTCCTCGCCGAAGCCGCAGCGCCGGTCGCGGCGAAGGCAGGCGGCGGCGCGGCGGATGAGGCGGCTGCAGGCAAGGACGCCAAGCCCAAGCCGCAGGTGTTCGTGATGCCCATGGACGGTGGCGATCCGCGACAGATCACGCAAGCGCCGCGCGGCGTGGCCGGCTTTGCCTGGAGTCCGCACGACACACGCATCGCCTTCATCACCGAGGATGCTCCCGCCAACGCCAAGGCGCTGGCGCATCATGACAGCGCCTTTGAGGTGACCGACGGCAACTTCGAGCTGCGCAACGCATTGGCGCCCTGGCACCTGTGGGTGGTGGCCAGCAGCGGCGGCAAGGCCACGCGCCTGACCGAAGGCCGCTACAGCCTGCAGACCGACCGGCAAGGCACGCCGTATCCGGCGTGGAGCGCGGACGGCAAGCAGATCGCCTTCATTCGTTATCCCGGGCCATACTGGGGGCCATCGTTCCATTCCGTCGTCGATGTGGTCGACACCACCGGCGGTGGGCCGCACATGTTGTCTGACCAACAGGGCGCGATGGCGGTGCAGTACGCGCCGGGCAGTTCCGCGCGCTATGCCTACCTGCGTCCGCGCAATGGTGACGAGAACAACGGCAACGCGGTCTACGTGGGCGAGGCCGGCCACGATCGCGACGTCACCGCGGATCTCGCGCGCAACATCGATACCTACGCCTGGATGCCGGATGGCCACAGCCTGCTGCTGAGCGGCGAGCTGGGCACGCGCTCGGTGCTGTGGCTGCAGCCGCTGCACGGCCAGGCGCGCGTGCTGGACCTGGGCGAAGTCAACGTCGAGGACCAGCCCAGCGTGGCGCGTGACGGCGCCATCGCCTTCATCGGCAGCACGCCCACGCATCCCGACGAGCTGTACGTGCTGCGCCACGCCGGCGCGCCACCGCGTCGCCTGACCGACCTCAACGCCTTCGTGGATCAGCGCCTGCTGGGCCGTACGCAAAGCATCGCCTGGGACGGCCCGGATGGCTTCCACGAGGACGGCGTGCTGGTGTATCCGGTGCACTACGCGGCGGGCCGGCGCTATCCGCTGGTGCTGGTGATCCACGGCGGGCCGGAGGGTGCCAGCACGGTGGTGTTCTCGCCGTTGACGCAGTTGCTGTCGGCCGCGGGCTTTCTGGTGTTCGAGCCCAACTACCGCGGCAGCACCAACCTGGGCGATGCCTACCAGCACGCCATCTTCCGCGACACCGGCGAGGGCCCGGGCCAGGACGTGATGGCGGGCCTGGCGGCGGTGGAAAAGCTGGGCATCGTGGATACGAACCGCATCGGCGTCAGCGGCTGGAGCTACGGCGGCTACATGACCGCCTGGCTCACCGGCCACTACGACGTGTGGAAGGCCGCGGTGGCCGGCGCCGCGCTCACCGACTGGGTCATGGACTACACCATCGCCTACTATCAGACCGGCGATACGTACTTTTTCGGCGGTTCACCCTGGGTGGCCAAGTACCGCGACATCTGGCGCGCGCAATCGCCGATCGCCTATGCGCAGAACGTCAAGGCGCCGACGCTGATCATGGGCGATGTCGGCGATGGCAACGTGCCGCTGGTCAACAGCTACGAGTGGTATCACGCGCTGCGCGACAACGGCGTCACCGTGCGCTTCTATGCCTATCCGGTGGACACCCATTTCCCCGCGGACATCGTGCAGACCACCGACGTCTACCGGCGCTGGGTGGACTGGATGAAGCAGTACTTGCAGTGATCCAGCAGGATGTCGGGAAACTTCCCGCTGGCAGTTGGGGCATTCCTGCCCAGCGCGTCACGTGTCGCAGTTCTACCCCTCGACGTCGGTTCTGGGGCCGGCATCCGCGTGGGCGTGGCTCTCCATCATCGCGCCGGAATCCATCGGCCCCATGTCCTCGTCGGGCGGCGCCTTGGCGACGATGGCCCGGTACTCGGCCGGCGTCATGCCCGGCAGCTTCTGCAGGAAGGCGACCATGCTCCAGATGGTGGCGTCGTCGTGGCTGAAGCCCCACGCCGGCATCGCGCTCATCTTGATGCCGTGCTTGATCACCCAGAACGCCTGGCGCGGATCGACACGCACCTTGCCGAGATCCGGCGGCTGCGGATACAGGCCGGGCCGGATCTCCGAATCGGCCATGCCCGGCGCCAGATGGCAGCCGGCACACATCGCCGCGTACTGGCCGGCGCCCTTGAGGATGATCGCGGGATCGTTGATGTCGTTCGGCACCGTGATCGACGCCGCGTGTTTTTCGATCGAGCGCTCGCGCATCATCGACAGCATCGACAGCGTCATCTTCCAGTGCGGGCTGTCGGCGCCCATGTTGTACATGCCCAGCCACATCCAGGCGAAGACGCCGAGCACCGCCGCCAGCGCCACGCCCAGCAGGGCGATCAAGGTATTTTTCATGTCTCCTCCTCAGAACCAGACGCGCACGCCGGCGACGATCTGCCGGTCGAACACGGATTTGTTTTCCGCACGGCGAAAGCCCGCGGTACCGCCGAACACGCGCTGCCAGACCACGCCGATATACGGTGCAAACTCGCGGCGGATCTCGTAGCGCAGGCGCAGGCCCAGGCTGGCATCGGACAGTCCGCTGCCCAGCCCGCGCGCCGGGTCGCGGCGGCCGTAGAGGTTGGCCTCGAACTCCGGCTGCAGGATTAGGCGCTGGGTGAACAGCAGTTCGTACTCGGCCTTGAAGCGCGCCGCGGTGCGCCCGCCTGCACCGACGTAGCCGGTGGCCTCGATGTCGAACCAGTACGGGGCAATGCCCTGCACGCCGAACGCCGCCCAGTCGCGGTCCGGGCCGATGCCGAAATCGTGGCGCACACCCAGTTCGGTGTCCCAGAGCGCGGCGATCGCATGGCTCCACAGCGCCTCGATGTCGCCCGCCTCGACGCGGCCGCCGGCGCGATCGCCTTCGGTGCGGATCGCGAGCTTGTTGAAGTCGGTGCCATACCAAGCGTAGGCGTCCCAGGCCTGGCCGCTGGCGCCGTTGGCGCGGGTCGCCTCGAGCTGGTTGATCAACAGCTTGCCGAACCTCGGGTTATCGGCCATGTCCATGCCGGTCATGGGCATCGCTTCGAGCTTCGCCAGATAGGCCGCGGGGTCGGCCGGACCGGGTGGCAGCACCGGCGCCGCAGGCGTCGAGGTGGAGGATGCGGCTGGCGCACTGTGCTGACCGTGCGACGTCTTCATCCCGGGCATGCCTGACGTGCTGCTCCTATCCATCCCGGGTATCGCGCCCATGTCCATGCCGGACATGCCGCCCATCGAGGACGAAGCGGCGGCCGGTTGCGCCGAGGTCGCACGCGCCGGAGTCGCCGGCTTGCTGGTCTTGTTGACGTGCTGTGCGTGCAACATGTCCATGCCCGGCATCGAGCCCATGTCCATCTCCGGCATCGCTGTCGACGCGGAGGATGCGGGTGCCTGCTGCGCGAACACCGGCGCCGCCAGCGCGGTTGCGCGCAGCATCCACAGCAAGATGAAGTGTGTGCGGCGACGAGTGATCATCCGCGCACTCATGCCGTCACCACTTCGCGGAACATGCCCGCTTCCATGTGATAGAGCAGGTGGCAGTGGTAGGCCCAGCGCCCCAGCGCGTCGGCGCTGACCAGGTAACTGATCTGCTGCGCCGGCTGCACGCTGACGGTGTGCTTGCGCACCTGGAAGCCGCCGTCCGGCGCCTCGACCTCGCTCCACATGCCGTGCAGATGGATCGGGTGGGTCATCATGGTGTCGTTGATCAGGGTGATGCGCAGGCGCTCGCCGTAGCGGAACACGATCGGCTTGGCGTCGGAGAACTTCACGCCGTCGAAGCCCCACACGTAGCGCTGCATGTTGCCGGTGAGGTGCAGGGTCAGCGTGCGCTCCGGTTCGCGCGGATCGAGCGGCCCGCCGATCGTGTGCAGGTCGGCATAGGTGAGCACGCGGCGGCCGTTGTCGCGCAGGCCGATGCCGGGATCGTCGAGGTTGCTGCGCGGATCGGTCACGCACATGTCCACGCTGGGACCGGTGCGGCAGACCCAGCCCGAAGCCGCGCCGCCCTTGCCCATGCCGGCCATCGCGGCGTGATCGCTCTTGCCCATGTCCATGCCCGGCATGCCGGCCATGCCGCCGTGGTCCACGCCGCCCATCGCCCCCATCATGTCGGTCATGCTCAGCCACGGCACCGGATCGAGCGGCGGAACCGGCGCCTGCATGCCGGCGCGCGGCGCCAGCGTGCCGCGCGCGTAGCCGCTGCGATCCATCGATTCGGCGAAGATCGTGTAGGCGGCGTCGCCCGGCTCGACGATCACATCGTAGGTCTCGGCGACGCCGATGCGGAACTCGTCCACCGTGACCGGCTCGACGTCCTGGCCGTCGGCGCTGACCACGGTCATCTTCAGCCCCGGAATGCGCAGGTCGAAATAGGTCATGGCCGAGCCGTTGATGACGCGCAGGCGCACGCGCTCGCCGGGCTTGAACAACGCGGTCCAGTTGCCGGCCGGCGCAGTGCCGTTGAGCAGATAGGTATAGGTGTAGGCCGATACGTCGCCGAGGTCGGTCGGGTTCATGCGCATCCGGTTCCACATGCGCCGCTTGGCCAGTGCCGCGCGGATGCCCATGCGCTCGACGTCGCGCATGAAATCGAGCGCGGTCGGCTGGTGGAAGTTGTAGTAGTCGCTCTGGCGCTTGAGCGTGGCGAGGATGGTGTCGGGATTCTGGTCGGTCCAGTCGCTGAGCATCAGCACGTAATCGCGATCGGCGCGAATCGCGGCGCCGTCGCGCGCCTCGACCACGATCGGTCCGTACAGGCCCTGCTGTTCCTGGAAGCCCGAATGCGAGTGGTACCAGTAGGTGCCGGTCTGGCGCACCGGGAAGCGGTAGGTGAACGTCTCGCCCGGCGCGATGCCGGGAAAACTCAAGCCCGGCACGCCGTCCATGCGGAACGGCAGCAGGATGCCGTGCCAGTGGATCGAGCTGGTCACCGACAGGGTGTTGCGCACGCGCAGGGTGACGGTGTCGCCCTCGCGCCAGCGCAGGATCGGCGCCGGCAGTTGGCGGTTGACCACGATCGCGCTGCGCGCGCGGCCGGTGAAGTTGACCGGTATGGCGCCGATGGTCAGGTTGAACTCGGTGCCGCTGAGCACGGCGGGATATGCCGTGGCGGCCGGCGCAGCCGGTGCGGCCAGCACGAAGCGCGGCAGCAGGCCGACGCCGAGCGCGGCGCCGCCCAGCGCGAGCCCCTGCACGAAGCGGCGGCGGGCCGGATCGGACACGGTGGGACAATTGAGCGGAACAAGAATGCGGGACATGGCGACTCCGGAACGCGAGGACAGGCCGCGCACTGCACGGCGCGGCATCAACAGGTGCAGCAGGGGCGTCGCGCGGAGCGACGCAGCGCGTTCAAACGGCCGGCGGCCGCAGCGGCGGGGCGGTAATCGCGGGGACCAGGGCGAGCGCGCGTAACCGCGGGGACTCGCGCCCGGCACGCGGCGTCTGCATCGACAGCGCAGCAACCGGCAGGACCGCGGCACCACACACGCTGGCGCAACCGCAGCAGCGTCCACCGCTGCAGGTATGTTGCACGTGACCGCAGCAATCGTGCCCGGCCGCGGATGCATCAGCGCAGTGCGCGGTCATCGGCGGACCGGCATGCAGCATCGGCGCGGCATGCGTCATCGCCATCGTCATCCCCGGCGCAGTCTGCATGGCGGGCAGCGGCAGCGCGAACACCATACCCGACCACGCCAGCAGGGCCAGCGCGAGCAGACGACGGAACGGGGCGGTGGAAAGATGCATGAGCCGCAGCGTAATTTCTCCGTAATATCAGCGCAACCCTGAAGGCGCTCCGGGGTTGGCACCCGCGCACTCTGCGCCACGTACACTGCCCGCGCCGCCTGTCGAGCCTTGTGATGAACTACCGCCACCGTTTTCATGCCGGCAATTTTGCCGATGTCCTCAAGCACGCGGTCGTGCTCGGCGTGCTCGATGCGCTGAAGCTCAAGCCAGCACCATGCGCCTATCTCGACACGCACGCCGGCAGTGGCGTGTACGCGCTGGATTCCGAGGCCGCGCGCAAGACCGGCGAGTTCCGCGGCGGCATCGCGCGCGTGCTCGATGCCGATGATCTGCCGCCGCTGCTGCGCCGTTATGTCGAGGCCGTGCGCGCCTGCGACGCGGGCACGCCGCTGACGCGCTATCCCGGCTCGCCGTGGCTGGCGCAGTACGCGCTGCGCACGCAGGATCGCGCGATGCTGTGCGAGCTGCTGCCCGAGGAAGCCGCCACGCTGCGCAGCCAGTTCGCCGGCGACGCGCGCATGCACGTGCATCAACGCGATGGCTACGAGGCTCTGGCCGCGCTGCTGCCGCCACCGGAAAAGCGCGGCCTGGTGCTGATCGATCCGCCCTACGAGGCGCAGGAGGACGAGTTTCGCAGCATCCGCCGTGGCCTTGAGCAGGCGCTGACGCGCTGGCCGCAGGCGACTTGCGCGGTGTGGTATCCGATCAAGCTGGCGCGCACGCGCGAGCCGTTCCTGCGCTGGCTGCGCACCTGCGCGGCGCAACAGGTGCTGGTGGCCGAACTGGCGGTGCGCGCGGAAAACTCGCCGCTGCGCATGAACGGATGCGGCGTGGCCTTGCTCAATCCGCCATGGAAGCTGGATCAGGCGCTGTCCGCGGCCTTGCCGGTGCTGGCGCGGCTGCTGGGCGAGGACGGTCAGGGCGATTCGCGCCTGCAATGGCTGAAGCGTGAATGATTGCCGCAGTGCTCGCGCTGCCGCGCACGGCTGTCGCTATGCTGTGATCACCAATTCACGGGGAACTTCCATGCGCCGCCTGCCACGATTGTTGCCACTGACGCTGCTGTCCCTGTCCGCCGCCCTGTTGCTTGCAGCCTGCGCGCCGGCACCGATCTTCAAGCCCAGTTCGAATATCGCCAACGTGCCGCCGGAGACCGTGGCACAGGCGCCTGAACGCTATATCGGGCACGCAGTGATCTGGGGCGGGCAAGTGGTGGCGGTGCAGAACATGCCCGACACCACCGAGGTGCAAATCCTCGGCTACCCGCTGGACAGCTCGCAGCGACCGCTGCCCAACAGCCCCGCGGGCGGGCGCTTCATCGCCATCATGAAAGGCTATGTCGAGCCGCTGAACTATCCAGCCGGCGCGCTGGTCACGCTCACCGGTCATGTCGAGGGCGTGCGCGTGGGCAGTGTCGGCGATGCGTCCTATGCCTTCCCGCTGGTGCGCGTGGATGCCGCGCATGTGTGGACTGCGGCCGAGTTGCGCAGCGACAAGCCGCACTTCAGCTTTGGCTTGGGCGTGGGCATCGTTCGCTGAGGCATCGGCGCAACTGCCTGCCCGATTCTGGCCGGTTCCACTCAAGCCGGATCGGGCACGGCGCCAAACTCATCCGCATCGTCGCCCGCGCCCGGATCGGGCAGCAGCGCCACGTGCTGCGGCGCGACTTCACGCACCGACTCGGCCAGCGCACGCTCGACCAGCCAATAGCGCCCGTCGAGCTGGATCACACCCAGTTCGCCGGCGTTGAGCGCGCGCAACTGCTCGGCGTCCACGTGCACGCGGCGAATCTTGCCGCCGTACTCGAAGTGGCGCAGCAGCTCGGCCTCGGCGCGATTGAGCGTCTTGCCCTGCACCAGCGCCTGCGCCTTTTCGCGCTGCTCCTTGCGCGCCCGCGCACGCTCGGCGGCGGCGCGCTCGGCGGCGGCTTTCTCGCGCTGCTCCTGCGCGTGGCGCAAGGCATAGGCGCGCGCCAGATCGATTTCTTCCTGGCTCGCGTCCACGCTGCGCGGCGCCGGTTTGCCGGCTGCTTGCGTGCGCGCTGTGCCGCGTCCGCGCTGCGCGGCGCGCGCAGGTGCGCGGTCGCCCGACGCACCAGCACCGGGCTTGCCGGATGTATCGTGCTTGCCCACACCCGCACCCGCACGCGACGCGTCTTGCCCCGCGCGCTCGCTGCGCGCCGGCGCGGGCGGTTTCGGGCTGGGCTTCAAACCCGCTTTCAGCAGTTGATCACGCAGGGAATCGACCATGTCCCACTCGCTTGCGGTGCTGTTCGTGGCGCGTGCATGCGCGCCGTGGCCCCATCAGTAATGCGGCGGCGGTGGCTCGCTGCGCACATCTGGCGCCAGCGCGGTGCGCACGCCGGCCAGTTCCATGCGCAACTCGGTGACGATGCGCTCCATGCGGTCAAGACGCATGGCGCGCTCGGCGTCGGTGGCGAGCAGACCGTGCAACGCTTCGTCGAGAAAACTCAGCCGGATCTCCAGCTCGGTCAGGCGATTCTCGAGCGTACTCATCGGGGCGTGCTCATGCGTGGGAATCCAGCGAGCGACCGCGGCCGATGCCGTAATAGGCCAGGCCCGCGGCCTCGACCGCGGCGGGGTCGTACAGATTGCGGCCATCGAACAGCACCGGCGTGGACAGCGCCGCGCGAATGCGCGCGAGATCGGGGCTGCGAAACACCTTCCACTCAGTCACCAGCACCAGCGCATCGGCGCCTTGCAGGGCTTCGTAGGGCTGCGCGCACAGCGTCAGATCGGCGCGCGCGCCGTAGAGGCGCAGGGTTTCGCGATGCGCCTCCGGATCGCACGCGCGCACGCGCGCGCCGGCCGCCCACAGCGCCTCCATCAGCGTGCGGCTGGGAGCCTCGCGCATGTCGTCGGTGTCGGGCTTGAACGCAAGCCCCCACAGAGCGATGGTCTTGCCACGTAGATCACCGCCGAAGTGGCGCTGGATCAGTGCGAACAGGTGCCGCTTCTGCGCCTGATTCACCGCTTCCACGGCTTGCAGCACGCGCGGCGTATAACCGTGCGCCTCGGCGGTGTGCACCAGCGCCTGCACGTCCTTGGGAAAACACGAGCCGCCATAGCCGGCGCCGGGATAAATGAAGTGATAGCCGATGCGTGGATCGGCACCGATGCCCTGACGCACCAGTTCCACGTCGGCGCCAACGCGCTCAGCGAGGTTGGCGATTTCGTTCATGAAGCTGATCTTGGTCGCCAGCATGGCGTTGGCGGCGTACTTGGTCAGCTCGGCCGAACGCGTGTCCATGGCCACGATGCGCTCGTGGTTGCGGTTGAACGGCGCGTACAGGTGCTTGAGCAGCGCCAATGCGCGCGCGCTGTCGCTGCCGATGATGATGCGGTCGGGGCGCATGCAGTCGTTGACCGCATCGCCTTCCTTGAGGAATTCCGGGTTGGAGACGACATCGAACGGCACCTTCGCGCCGCGCGCGGCCAGCGCCTCGGCGATGCGCGCGCGCACGCGCTCGGCGGTACCGACCGGCACCGTGGATTTGTTCACCACCACGGCGTAATCGTCAAGATGCCGGCCGATGCTTGCTGCCACCGCCAGCACGTGGCGCAGGTCGGCGCTGCCGTCCTCATCCGGTGGCGTGCCGACGGCAATGAACAGTGCCTCGCCGTGCACGACGCCAGCGCCGGCATCGGTGGTGAAATCCAGCAGGCCCGCGGCGTGATTGCGCTGCACCATCGGCGCCAGACTCGGCTCGAAGATCGGCAACACGCCCTGCTTCAGCGCGGCGATCTTGTCGGCGTCGATATCCACGCACAAGACATGATTGCCCATCTCGGCCAGACAGGCGCCTGTGACCAGGCCAACATAGCCGGTGCCGAAAAGGGTGATGCGCATGTTCGGGCTCGCGTCGAGGAAGCCGGGATTCTAGCCGCTGCGCATGGCGCGGCGTGTGGCAATGAACTGCAGGAAAAACGACGGGGCGCGACTGGCGCGCCCCATCATCACAACGATGACAACAGCCGGATTACTTGTTGCCACCCGGAGCCGCCGGTGCCTGATCGGCAGCCTGCGGCGGCATGATCTTCAGCGTTTCGATGTCGAAGATCAGCGTGGCGTTGGGCGGCATCGGGCCGGGCGGGTTGGCGCCGTAAGCCAGGTTGGCCGGTATGAACAGCTTGAAGTGGCTGCCCACCGGGAACATGGTCAGGCCCTCGCGAAAGCCCGGAATCACGTTGGCCAGCGGGATCGAGGCCGGACCGCCGTGATCGGCCGAAGCGTCGAACTTCTTCCCATTGATGAAGGTGCCGGTGTAGTTGATCTGCACCGTGTCGCTGGCGGTGGGCTTGGGACCGGTGCCCATCTTGATCACTTCGTACTGCAAGCCGTCAGGCAAGGTCTTCACGCCGGGCGCGGTCTTGTTCTTGGCGAGGAACGCGGCGCCCTGGATTTCGTTGGTCTTGCTTTCCTGGGCACGCGCGACCTCGGCCTTGGCCTGCAGCTTCTTCATGAAGGCTTCGCGCACGGTCTTGGCTTCAGCCTCGGTCATCGCCGGCTTCTGGCCGGAAAGCACGGTACGCAGAGCGTCTGCGACGATGGCTGGATCGAGTTCCTGACGCACCAGCGGCGGGATGCCACTGGCCAGATCCATGCCGACGAGATAGCTGTTCTTGGCCTTCTCGGTGGTCAGGGCCGGAGCTGCATGGGCCAGGCTGACACCCAGCGTAGCCGTCAGTGCCGCCGCGAGCAGCGCGGGGCGCAGAATCTTGGACATTCGGATTTCCTCGGTGGATGGCAAGACCTCAGGCCGCTGTGGCACCGAGGCGAGCGTACATTGTGAGGCTACCGCAAGTCCTTGGCAAACCGTGTCCATGGCATGTGCAAGCATTGGTGCAGCCGCGATTCATGCGCTGCGGCTGCTCGTTGCTGAAAGCAGTCTGCTGCGCGGGCACGCAGCGCGGCAGAATTCCTGGCCACATCGTCTGCGCACGCGCGCAGCGCGCGCGCTGCATGATCCGATGCGAAAATTGTTGACGCCTCGCGATGGCCTCCGTACCATTTCGTGTTCCAGTGTGGGGCCATAGCTCAGCTGGGAGAGCGCTACAATGGCATTGTAGAGGTCGACGGTTCGATCCCGTCTGGCTCCACCAACTCCGCTGTCCCCATCGTCTAGAGGCCTAGGACATCACCCTTTCACGGTGGCGACCGGGGTTCGAATCCCCGTGGGGACGCCAATTCGGCAACGATGCGGCGGTACTGGTTGCTGGTCGTTGTGCAGTTGTGTTGGTCGCGTTGGCTGTTTCGCGGAGCGGTAGTTCAGCTGGTTAGAATGCTGGCCTGTCACGCCGGAGGTCGCGGGTTCGAGTCCCGTCCGCTCCGCCATTTCAGCTTACTAGATCATCCCGGAAATACCATGAAGCCCGCATTCCAGCGGGCTTTTTCTTGCCTTCACTTCCCCGAAGGCATCCAGGATTTCCCTTATTTTGTGCCAAGTCTGGCGGTATCGTGTGCGGCACTGGCCAGCGCTGGCGGTGTCGCCTGCCACGGCCGACACGATCAACAGACGAGGTGCAAGGCCATGCTGACACCTTCAGCAGTCGCCAACGCCAAGCCGTACAAACTCACCGATGAGCACGGCATGTATCTGCTGGTGCAGCCCACCGGCGCACGCCTGTTCCGTTTCAACTACCGCCGCCCCGGCACCTGCAAGCGCAACACGCTGGCCCTGGGAATGTTTCCTGACGTGTCCTTGCGCAAAGCCCGCGACCGCCGCGATGAAGCGCGCACCCTGCTTGCGGACGGCATCGATCCAAGCACGCAGCGCAAGGCCGGCAAAGCGGGCAGTGCAGATACCTTCGAGGCCATCGCGCGCGAGTGGTATGCGAAGCACAAAGCCAGGTGGACGCCGAGCTATGCCGAACACCTGATGCGGCGCCTTGAAGCCAACGTGTTCCCCTACATCGGCGCGCAGGCCATCAGTAGCGTGAACGCCCCGGACATTCTGGCCGTGCTGCGCCGGATCGAAGCGCGCGGCGCCGTGGACCTGGCGCACCGCCAGCATCAAGTCTGTGGGCAAGTGTTTCGCTATGCCGTAGCCACCGGGCGCG